>JANMVK010000164.1:0-3116 GCA_031392725.1 Pseudobdellovibrionaceae bacterium | reverse complement strand
CCTTGCCAATTTGTTCTTAACCCCGGCATCGCATCCGTTGTCTGCGCGGCCATGAAAGGCGTCTACAATCCCGCGGGGACTTACGGACCGGTGTGTGTGATGCCGGGCTTCATTCCCACCACAGGTGCCCCTTCGGGAACTCCTTGCTATGTTCCCATGGCCAGCAATGTCCAACAAACTCTGCAATACCTGGCTGGCATAAATTTCGAAAGTTTTCCGCGGCTGCAGAAAAAAATCAGTCAAGTGTTTGCGGGTACCACGAGTCAGCAACTGATTTCTAGAATCTTCGCTCTGGCTGGAATCTCCAGTGAAAACCCTTCGGCGGTGATTGCGTTTTTGGAAACGAAAGACTTTGCCGCTTACGCGCAAAATTTAACTGAACAAACCGGTTTGCCGCCAAGTGACTCCAATATTCTGTTAACCAACTTAGCCCGCCATATGCGGGGCCAGCTCAACTGATGATTGGACATCTTCTTCACGCCTCAGCCGTGATTCTTTCGATTGCCTACCTCCGGCGGGAATTCCCCGGCACGGCCTTGTGGTTGCACTCGTTCATAGTCTTGGGTGTCAGCACCATGGCTCTGTGGGGAGCGCGCCTGTTTCACGTCATTTTTGAGGTGCACGAAGCGCTGACCCTTCAGGAATTCTTGAACGGGCGCGTGTACTACGGGGGTTTAGCAGGAGGGCTACTGGGCATTCATCTCGTGCTTCAGCGTTTCGATCCCGAACTTCGCGCGAAATATTGGAAATGCGCCGGCCCTATCGGCGCCTTCACTTACGCCATCCTCCGCCTCAACTGCTTTTTTATGGGATGCTGCTACGGAAAAATGACCACCGCGCCCTGGGCCGTGACTTATCACGGCGCCGATTCCGCGATGCCTTATTTAGGAATTCCGGTTCATCCCGTTCAACTCTACGATTCCGCGTTTGGCGTCGCGCTCTATTTCGCGCTCGCAAGAATAAAAGCCATGGGCTTCAATCCGTCCTACGGCTTCTTACTGCTGTTTCCGCTAGGCCGCTTTGTCACCGAAATGTTCCGAGGTGATGCCGAGCGCGGAGTGGATTGGCCGGGGGGATTGTCGACGTCCCAGGTGCTTTCCATGATTATTTTCACCGCCACTTGTTTCATCTTGAGCCAACACAGAGCCCGGTCATATGCAGCGGCCCGATAACCATCTAAAATCTATAAGTTGGTTTGGGAGGACGCATGTCTCACAATGAAACGCCGGATAAACCGGAAGCGCTTACTGCAATTCTCGCCATTGGCTTGTTTGTCCCTTTGATCGCCGGCGTTTTCACCAATTGCGACGGCTTCGGCAAAAAAAGCACTGAAGTCACAGTTCAAAATGCGCCGCCGCCGGTTCCCGTGCCTGTTCCGGTCCCGGTGCCCGTGCCGAATCCCAATCCCGTTTTACTCAATCAGTGGATCACATTAAATTCCGTCACTCCCCCCGCGGCCCGCGCCGCCCATTCGGCGGTGTGGACCGGCTCTAAAATGATCATCTGGGGCGGACAAGATGCCGCCGGCGTGCGTGCGGACGGTGCGGCTCTCGACCCACTCACCGGAGTGTGGACGCCGATTCAAACCACCGGCGCTCCACCCGCGCGTTTCGGCCACAGCGCCACTTGGAACGGAACCAGAATGGTCTTGTGGGGCGGCACCAACGGCCTTACTTACTATAACGACGGTTACTCTTACGATCCTGTCACCAACACGTGGCTGCCATTGCTCGGCGAAGACGATCCGTTCGTGGCAGGGCGTGCTGGACATACCATGGTCTACAACGGCCAAACATTCCTAATGTGGGGGGGCGGCTCAGTGGCGCAACCCAACGGCTACCTGGATGGCGGTAACTATCTGCTCAACAATTTTTGGGACCGGCTGACCGCAATGGCCCCTATACTCGCGCGCATCTCTCACTCTGCAGTGTGGACCGGAACCAAAATGATTATGTTCGGCGGACAAAACAATGGCATCACCTCGCAGGATGGATTTATCTTTGATCCGTTCACCAGAATTTTCACCGGAATGTCAGTAGTGACCAACACGCCCAGTAACCGCGCGGGCCACGCGGCTGTGTGGACCGGAACGAAAATGTTAGTGTGGGGTGGATTGCTCCAAGGTATCACCACCAGCCACTATGCCGATGGCCGAATCTATGATTACGCCACGACCGGTTGGAGTGTAATGGCTACCGCGGGCGCACCAGTGGCACGCGCGGGTCACAGTGCTGTGTGGGCTGGAGACGCCATGATCATTTGGGGCGGAGCTTCAGGTCCGGCCACCTACTACAACAACGGCGCCGTCTTTCATTAATTAATCGTTGTCATCCCAGTGGCGGTACTTCCATAGGAAGCGCGCCACCATGCTCACCGTGAACACTAAAATAGCGCTCAGAGCATAGCCCCACCCATCACCCGGGTAGGCCGAGTACATCAGGCCGGTGTACACCAGCGCCATTTTGCCGATCACAACGGGAAACAGAAAAGTAAACCAAAGGTCAGTCTTAGCAATCTTGCTCATCGCGGCAATATGAGCACTTTGGTGACGGAAAATACAGATAATAATACGTCTACTTGTGGTGAATTTTTAATGGCTAACAATCAGCTTCTGCACGTGCTTGTCGCCCTTGCCGCTGTCGTGGTGGTGGCGCGCCTATTTGGCTTTTTATTCCGCTGGATTCACCAGCCGCGCGTGATCGGCGAAGTGGTGGGCGGCATCGTGCTCGGTCCCTCACTGCTCGGCCGCATTGCACCTGAAGCCGCGATTTATGTGATTCCCGATACCACCGCGCCGTTTCTGTCGATTCTCGCCCAACTTGGAATTATTCTTTATATGTTTCTTATCGGCCTGGAATTGGATTTGCGGGTGATTAAAAAATCTGGCATTTCAGCCCTCCTCATTTCCAATTTTAGTATTGTTCTGCCTTTTGCACTTGGCGCGGCCTTGGCCTTTCCACTATTTCAAAATTACGCAGCTGAAGGTATGAGCTTCATGCCCTTCGCCCTGTTTATGGGTGTCAGCATGTCGGTCACCGCCTTTCCTGTGCTGGCGAGAATCTTAACTGAACTTGGAATTCACAAAACCCGCCTTGGAGTGCTGGCGCTGGTGTGCG
>JANMVK010000135.1:0-1715 GCA_031392725.1 Pseudobdellovibrionaceae bacterium | reverse complement strand
TAAAAATTGGTGCGGCTGATTGATCGGGGCCGCGTCGAAGCGGCCACGGATAGGGCGAGGTCACGGATAGGGAGTGGTCGCGCCGACGCGACCACAGATATTATTCCAGTAAAAACAAATGAACCCAGTAGCCTTGAAAATATCCAATGCCATGGCGGTTGTATTCGGTGCTCACCATATTTTTTTGGTGGCCCGGCGACTGAAACCAGCCGTTGAGAACTTCTTCAGCGGACATCTGCCCTTGCGCGATGTTCTCGGCCACTCCCCGCCAGCGGATTCCCGCGTTGCTCACGCGCTCGCTCGGACCCCCCAGTTCATCGGTGTGGGAAAAACTTCCGGTGCTCGCCATTTTGCGGGCATAAGCTTCAGCGATTTGATTTAACCGCGTGTCTAAAAACATCTCCGGCAAATTGCCGGCGCGGCGGAAGGCATTGAACTGGTCGCACACTTGGCGGGCCATGCCTTGGCCGGCTGAACAATTGGTCACCGGTTGCGGAACCGTGGTGATGGGGCCCGGACGAGTGGTGTTAGGTGTTAAACGCGAGAGAACATCATCGCCCGGAGAGGCGCCGGTCATAACCAGCTCACCTTCGGTGCGGTAATCTTCGTTCACCGCTGAAAAGCCGTCGTTGATGCTCAATGTCTGGAGGTTCTGCGGCCGGATCGATTGGCAAGTGGCGCAAACCTGCGCCTGTGCTTGGGCGGTGAAAATAGCAAATAACGTGAGCAACAGAGTCTTCATAATACCGTCGGATTTAGCAAGCCCCGGACCACCGCAGTTCGCCATGAGCGGCTCGTGAATATAAATGAGCGTCTAAAAGTTAGTGGCATGTTCGCGTGAAAGGTCACTTTGGCCGTCTGACCTCGTTGGCTTCGTGACGATCAGATGTACCATTCAAATAGGGCGTCATCTTAATCAAACCAAATTGTTCAATCGCCGCCCGCTGATTGCATGGCCGGCAAAGCAGCCGAAGATTAGCCGCTGAGGCGTCCCCGCCCTTAGCCAAGGGATGGATATGATCAATCTGCAAAGCATAGGTAGACCCACAACCCCGGCACTTCGATTGATCCATTTTCCAAACATCACGTTTCGACGCCACCGAAATAACGCGGCTATTCTTGGACGTCGCGGGTGATTTCGCGCCCATAGCGCGAGACCCTGCGGGCTCCGGCGTACACGACTTTGTGACCACCCGACTCTTCTGCCGGGATGGATCCCATTTCTCGAGCCCCAGATCGCAAAGTTTTTCGAAAAGCTCCTCAAGAGGGATATTGGGGTGCGAGTGCGCCAAAAGCCCCTTAAGCCGCGACACTTTCTCCGCAAGAGCCGGCGAGGCGCGAAGCCGCCATTCCTCAGAAACTTCGAAGGACGCATTCGAAAGCAGGCCTACAGCTTTTACAGCCTCCCGCGAAGACTTGTTCTCGACCTGCGCAAAGATCTCCCTCTTTTCGGTTTTGGTAAACGCCCTCTTCTGATTCTTGATAAAAGTCTGCGCCACGCAAAGATTGGACAACGTGAGCGCCCCGCTTTCCAATTTTTCTTCAAGCTCCGGCAAGTCGTGCATCGCGCGCATGGCATTGATGCGGCGATAAGCCTGGTCCTCGGAACACTTCAGCCTCTCAACCGCATATTTAAATAAGGAAGGAAAACCTAAACTGGAAAACAATCTGCGGCGTTCGATCTCGCGCAAATGATGAAGAACTTCAGTCAAGAC
>JANMVK010000094.1:0-6092 GCA_031392725.1 Pseudobdellovibrionaceae bacterium | reverse complement strand
CAGCCGCTTCGCGGACGCATCCGCTCTGCTTAGGTAGCATCAATGAATCTGAATTGCGAAATTCCCGGCGGTGCCAAGAGCACAAATAATTCGGCCACAGCCAAGTGAGCTGGTTTCTTAGAAAAGGACGGTGTCCTGTATTCTCTTATATATCGAAATCTGCGCATTATAGTGTGGGCAAATAGAGCGTGTTCTCTCGGCACATTCATAAATCCCAAATGCCTTGATGCCACCTAAGCAGAGCGGACGCGTCCCGCGAAGCGGGCTGCGCCAAGTACACGGACGTACGGGTGGCAGCAAGGCATTTGGGATTTATGAATGTGCCGAGAGTACAAGACTCTTGCGCCCGCAGAATAATGTGCAGTTTGTTCTATAGGGCTTGAAGGCAGACTTTAGATTTCTTTTCACGCGAAGTGATGCGCTTGAAATCCTCTTGATGATTGGTCAGATACTCTTCGAGCTTCCACGCGAGTTCGGGCTGAGCCTCCGCGACATTTCGGGTTTCGGCCGGATCCTGTTTCAAATTGTACAGTTCCGATTTATTGGTGCGTAGATTTTTAATCAACTTCCATTCCGACTTGAAGCGGACCGCACGAATGTCATCCTGGCAGTTGCGGGCCAGTAAATAGTCGGCCTTCTTCTTTTCCATTTCGCCGGCGAAGTTGCGGTGATCGACCTTGCCCTCAAGCATTTCGCGCGTGATCTCCGCCATAATTTTATGATTGGTCTGCTGATCCATCAGGCGGCCGCCGGCGTCGGGGAACTTGACCATCAGCGGATAGCGCAACATTTCCTCATAGACATTGACCGAGTGGCCGAGCACGCCATGTTCCATAAACGCTTCGCCATGATCGCCGGTGAAGATCACCACGGTATTTTTTTGAAAATCGGCATTACCCTGCAGATTTAAAACATCGGCCGCCATGGCATCAAAATGTTGCATTTTTAAATCGTAGAGTTCCCGCACCAGGAGCAAATCGTCCTCATATCCAGCGGTGGTCCGCCAGCGCCGCGCGCGTTGCACATCGGAAATGACCCCGGCCACAGAGAGGACTTTTCCCGAGACGCCGAATTTGTCTTGCAGCAGCTTGAAGTTGTTTAATAGGAGTTCGATCACGGGCAGCTGGTCATTAAACCCGCCGGGATTACCCCGGTACCGGCTGAGAAGCTTCTGGCTGGTGGGGCTGAGGCGTTGCCAATCGGCGGGCCCCATATTGATCGTGTCCAGATAAGGGTAGTGCATGTATTTAAGGTGGGTGAAAATATAAGTGGGCCGCTGGCGTTTCTTGATCATCGCCTGCTTAAGTTTGGCCAGACTTTCTCCGTATTTTAAGATTGAGTCTTCGCCCCAAAACCACTCGTCATCTCCGGCGGTCGTTTCAAGGGGCGGAATGATAAAGTGGAAACCATTCTTGTGATCCCTGAGCGGTGAATAGCCGTTTTTCGCCAAGGCCATCCGGTCAATGTGCTCTTCGGCTTCGAAGTTAAAATTCTGCCATGGCTTCTCCGCCACGGCATTGGTGAACACATACGCGCCCCGGGCCCACTCATCGATACGTGGCGAACCCTTAAAGCCCTTGTTGTACACGCCCAGGCGGTCGTACCGAAGGGAGCACGCGCTCACCACTAGGATATTGAATGAATTAGAGCCGAGCGCTCTCTGAAAAAACCGCCCACGGTCAACGGTGACGGTCACCACGGCGGCGGCAATCAAGAGCGCGAGACCCGTCAGGATTTTTTGTTTAGCGGTCATTCTTGAAACCGGCCATCAACAGCGCCAGCCAATTTGAATTCAATTTACTCCGGTCCCGCCACGGCGTGAAGGCGCGCCATGACCAAACAGATTTTGAAGCCGGATCAAAGTACGCCCAATAGGCACCTTTGTAACGGACCTGGTCTTTTGAGCAAGCACCGAATGCACGATCCCCGTTGGCGGCTCCGAGCAGCACCGGGCGGGATTCTCCTAAGAACGACACGGTGGAACTTTTCGGTCCCAGACTCGAAGAGCAGCCGCCGACCGCTTGGGCGATATCACCCATGTAAGGAGTTTGCTGAGCGGAGTAAAGTCCGGCCAGCCGCGCGCGTTCCGACTCGATCATGGTTTTGGCGCCGTCTTCAGTGAGCGGTCCCACGATGCGGATCTCAACCCGTTCGAGCGCGGGGGTTTCCACTTCTATAATGTGCTGCGATTTTTCACCGCTGACTTTTTGGTTTTTTATGACCTTCAGTTGGGCCGGGTCCGACACTTTAATGCCATAGTCTTGCAAGGCCTCGTTAATGGGCGAGGCCCATACCAAATTCGCGCTGAGGATAAGAAAGGTGAAAGTCATAGACCGCTATTATTCGAAAGCTACAGCGATTGCTCAAGCACAAATTTTGACCGGACGGCCGCTAAACGGCTGTAGGCGGCCCGGCTCCACGGATTTAGGTAGTTCACGGCGTCGCGCGTCTCAAGTGGATCGGAGGACGAGTGATACAAGCTCTCATGACCCAGATAATCCCGCATCAATTTCCATTTCCCATCAGTAATATAGTCCGACCCGAGGCAGGAACCGTAAACCCACTCACGGGGCTGACGCCACACCACTTGGCCCTGCATTTGAGGCGGCGGGTCCACAGCCAAAATTTCGAGCACCATGGGCATCAGGTCCACCAGCGAAGTCAGCTGGGGCACGGTCACGCCATGGTCCAATTTCGGATGATAGATAATGAGCGGAATTCTCGCGGTGTCTTCGAAGAAATCCACATGCCCCACGTCACCGTGCTCCAGCAGCTGTTCGCCGTGATCGGAAAAGAAGACGACCACAGTGTTGTCCAAAGAGCCTGCTTTTTCCAAGGCGCTCCACATTTGGCCCACGTGGCGGTCCAACTCTTGCGCGGCTTGGTCATAAATCTGCCGGTATTTTGTGCTCTCTTCGACTTCGTCGCCCATGCCGAATTCAATCAGGGCGGCCTTAACCAAAAAACCCTGAAGCTGGCCCACCGCGTGCCAGAAGTTATCGACGCCGACATATTTTGTGAAGCATTCCCTCATGTCCTCAAACCGGAGGCAGGCACCGATGATTTTTTCAGACAGTGCTTTTGGCGGTTCCGAATCGAACACCTGATCGGTTAACAGTCCCGGATAGGAATTGACGCGGTTTTGGAATTTAGTCATTAAGTTTCTGGAATAGGGAACGGCGGAATTTTCAAATTTCTCGGTATTGTGGAGCGCGAAGCGCGGCAAGTGAGCCACATAGGAGTGTAGAAAAATAAATTCCCGCCGCGAATTTTTTAACGGCGCCAGACTGCTCACATCAAAATCCCGCTTGTTATATTGGCCCAAGGCCACGCCGCGGGGAAACGGCGACGGCGAAAACTCAGAAAATCCCCGGCCAAATCCAACCTTGGGATTTAAATACTTCATATTGATCGGCCCGTTCCAATGGGTGCCGTAACCGTGGCGCTCGAGGACTTCGGCCAAGGTCAGTTGGTTGGCGGCTAAAACGTGAGTGGCAAGACCGCTGAGTTTGGGCTGTCCTTCCGCCGTCCAGTTGGTGCGCCGTTGAAAGCTGCTTTCAATCTGATGGGTCCCCGGATAGAGCGAGGTGAACACGGTCATGTGGCTGGGCGTGGTGTAGTAGGCATTCGTGTAGGCGAGCGGGAACGACAGGCTGCGAGCGGCGATGGCGTTTAGATTCGGCATCATGGCTAAGCGGTCGGCCCGCAAAGTGTCCAAGGAAATCAAAACTAAATTGCAGTTGGGGCACTTGGGAATGACGCCGGAAAAAGGCGGCGGCTGGGTGGACCGGGTGACGGCGTAATAGGACAGCCATTTAGTTTCATCCGGCCGGATTGCGACGAATAGCCCAGCGAGGAGTGCTGGGAAAAACCAGATATAGAAACGGGCCATCAAGACTCGTCTTTAGACCGCGATCTTCGTTTTTGGAAAATAGCTTTGCAGTTCGACACTAGGTCTGGATCGAACGACTCTCCCAAAAGACCGCCCGTGGTAAAAATCGGCATAAGGCAGTTGTGGTGGAACTCGCGCCGGCCTTGCGGACTGGTCCCACGCTTAATTCCGGCCTTCTCACAAGCAGCGACCAGAACTTTACAGGCGGACATTTTGGGGCCGCGGCCGCGTGACATAAAGAACAATCCGCCAACCATGATTACCGCTGCTGCGAGCAGCCACCATCTTTTCACTGAGTTCCCCTTTTGTTCAATTCCCCGCGCGGGTGAAACTTCTGGTTTCACCGGGCTGAAGTACGACCTCCAGCCGGTCGCCTTGCAAGGTGTAGGAAAATGATCCTTCATTGACTATAAGCGTGCAATCACTGATGCGGCCGCCCTTCTCCGTCACGCGTGCCGACTGTTTGATGTCGATCTGAGTGGCGGAGATTCGCGCGCTTACCACGGTTGAGGCTTGCACTTCCTCACCGGCCCCCACGCAAGTGCGCATCACGCCCACTTGGTCGTTCTCGTTGAAATAAAATGTCAGCAGATAGGCAAGCCCAGAGCCGAAGTCGGCGGTGTCCGAGTTCCACACCCCAAAAATTTCATTGGCCACATTGGGAAAGTCGCCCGGCTTAAGTTGTTTTCCCGGACCCGGCAATGCCGCGTCGTTACCGGAACCGCCACCTTTTGCGCAGGCCGTAATCAGGAGTAAGAGAGAAAATACACCGGCAATAATGCTTCTCGTCATGGATTGCCTCCATGTAAATTCCAACAGGGGAACGCCACATGGTCATGACGCATAATTCTTAACGCCTTTTAATGGCCACTTCAGATCAATTTCACTACCACCTGGTAAATTTTCTCCAAGAACCCCGTTTTACCCTCCAACAATTTGTTCACCAGGCACGGGACTTTCTCCCGTGCCTGTCCTATAAGCTGCCTTCTGGAGGGATTACCCATGATTAAATTGATTCTCGCGCTGACATTGTCAGTCGCCTCGCCTTTGGTCCATGCCGCTGACTTGGTTTTCAGAGATTGGCGTGTCGCCACTGAAACCGACGCCGTTTTGAATGTGCCCGTGTGCCGGGCCTACACGCAAATTGCCACCAATCTGCCGGTCCCGGTGGAACTGAGTTTAAGCTTTCCCACCGCGTTTGACCGCGTGCCGATGATGATTCTCAAGCTGCCGGCCAATTCATTGGTAAATCGCGCGGTGATTCCGTTCACCAATACGGAATTGGAAGATCTGCTGATTTTCCAAGCCGTCACCGATCCTGCGCAAAAAGATATGCTGTGGTACGTGCCGATCCAAATGGAAAAGATGGTGGACATCATCATCGGCAACAGCAATTTGCCGCTGAAATTCACTCAAGCCGGTAAAGATATCGCCGGAAAAATATCTTTGACCGGATCCACCGCGGCGCTGAATCAAATCGCCCGCTGTTTAAAAGTGAATGAAATTTTACCTTCGAAGTTTTTCAAAGAACTGAACGTCGCGGCCGGCACGGCTCCACTCGGCCCCGATCAAACGGTGGCGCAACTGATGATCTATGTTGATCAAGCTTTTGCCCATTACCGTGAAATGGCCAGGACCGACGCCGACCTGGTGAAACTGCGCGCGACGATGAAGACGCTGCTCACTCAGGAGACTGAGGCGCAACGCGGACTGAACACGGCTCAAAACAATCTCAACACCGCCACCACGACCGCCAACACCACTAAGGAAAAAATCCGCGCCGGTGAAGAACGGCTGACGTTGATCCCCGGTGAAATTCAGGCTTTGCAACAGCAAAAGCCCGCCGCCGAGCAATTGCTGGCGCAGAAGAAAGCCGCTTACGATCCGCTCCGCCAGCAGGTGATCCGGCTGGAAAGCGCGATCGATTCGGCTGAGAGCGACGTCAGCTCCTATTCCCAGCAGATCCGCAGCCACGAGAACACGATCAGCAGCAACAACAGCAAGATCAATGATCTGCAGCGCGAGGCCAGCCAGTTGGACCGCGAAGTCGACAATATCGATCGCGATCTCGGCCCGCTCGAGCGCCGCAAGTCCCAGCTGGAATCCGACCTGGCCTCCTATAACGTGGAAATCGAGAAGCAAAAAATTCTCAATAGCAATTCCCGTTACTCGAGTCTTAAGACCGAGAGAGAAACATTGG
>JANMVK010000039.1:0-3996 GCA_031392725.1 Pseudobdellovibrionaceae bacterium | reverse complement strand
GCGAGGATTGGATGCGTGGTTGGCTAAATTGTCGGTCGATGGCAAAAGCTTGAGCCACCAAACCTGGGGTGGCTCAGGAGATGACCTATTTTCGGCTATTGCACCAACTCTAGATGGTGGTTTCGTGATCGTTGGAAGTTCAAGTTCCATGGACGGGGACGCTCGGGATAGGAAGCGTCGGGGACGAGATTCGGATATTGTTGTCATTAAGTATGGCGCTAACGGCACCTTTGAATGGCAAAAATTTTTTGGCGGTTCGAGCGATGACCTCGGCCAGGCGGTCTTACCGACGGCTGATGGCGGCTATCTGGTTGGCGGCGATTCATATTCTATCGATGGCGACATTCGCAATAAAGGTGCGGGCAATGCCCATCACGGCTGTCACGGTGGGCACCGTGACTTTCTTGTTCTCAAATTGAATTCTCGTGGTGTCATTGAATGGACTCAATCATTTGGAGGAACCAATCATGAATACCTTTCGCAAATGATTGCGATGAAAGATGGAGCCTTTGCGATGGTCGGACGGACCCAATCGTTTGATGGGGATGTAACAGATTTTAAAGGTGAGTATGACGCGTGGGTTATCAAAGTCTCCGCAACGGGCCAATTGCTTTGGCAGAAGACGTTGGGAGGCGAGTATTGGGACTGGGGCAGCAATATTCTATCAGTTCCAGATGGCGGACTCCTGTTTTCTGGTTACACCTATTCATGGGATGGAGACGCCCAGGGCAATCGGGGAGACTACGACTATTTTGTGGTAAAATTGGACTCAAATGGAAACCGGGAATGGCACCGGACCTACGGAGGTCCGGTCGACGACTTTGCTCAAGGAGCGGTTGCACTGTCAGACGGGAATTTCCTAATTGCCGGATCCACGGCCTCATGGGGTGGCCATATTGCTGAAAACCGTGGTTCATTTGATTATTGGCCAATCATAATTTCTCCAACGGGCAATCTCATGTGGAGCCGGACTTACGGAGGCACGGCTTATGAAATGACTGCGACCGGCGGATCGGACTATGCAGTTGCTTCTCCCGGCGGGTCGGCCCTTGCGACTCGGGATGGAGGCGCCATTATGGTGGGTGTATCCAAGTCTCAAGACGGAGATGTAGGGAAGAATCACGGACGGTACGATGCGTGGATTCTAAAGTTATCTGCGGAGGAGTGGCAGAATCAAAGATTGAGTGTGGATCAGCGTGGCCAATGGGCGGAACTGACTCCGATTGCAAAGCCGAAATTCGCCGCTCCGATGCCACCGCCCGATATCGCGTGGCAAGCCGGATTTGGTGGCAGTGCCAAAGATGCTCCCTTGGATTCTCCACAGGCATTGGCCAAAAATGGCAATAAGGGCTATGTACTTGTCGCAACCTCAAGCTCCCGAAACAGTGAAATTAGGAATAAGGGCAAGTCGGACGTAATGGTCGTGAATGTCAGTCAAAACGGCCAACTCATATGGCAGAAAACCTACGGTGGTTCCGGAACGGAAACAGGCGCGGCCATTACCGCGCTTCATGGCGGGGGTTTTTCTTTTGTTGCAACGTCGGATTCCAGAGATGGCGACGTCACCCATCCCAAGGGAATGTCTGATATCTGGATTGTAAAATTAGATAAGGATGGCCAAATTGTCTGGGAGAAATCCATCGGCGGAACTAGCGTTGAAACCGGCACCTCTATTTTTCAAACCAAAGATGGTGGAATCTTGGTTGGAGGGCAGGCCTACTCGACGGATGGTGATGTGCATGATCATGTATGTGGATTTGATTTTTGGATTACGAAGCTATCTCAGAACGGAGATATCGAGTGGAGTCGGTCGATTGGGGGATCAAATAATGATTATTTAATTCAGCTTATTGAGACTGCCAATGGAGACATCGCAGCAGTTGGCAGAACTGAGTCCAAA
This sequence comes from Pseudobdellovibrionaceae bacterium, assembly GCA_031392725.1. Classification (GTDB taxonomy): domain Bacteria; phylum Bdellovibrionota; class Bdellovibrionia; order Bdellovibrionales; family UBA1609; genus JALHOQ01. The sequence goes on along the minus strand of JANMVK010000039.1, from coordinate 2,096 downwards.
GATAAAGCGGCCAAGCACAATCATGGAATGTACGACTATTTGCTCATTCGGCTAAATTCTAAAGGTCAAACGCTATGGACCAAGACCTACGGAGCTCAAGATTGGGAATGGGGCAATTCGATTGCGGCCACCTATGATGGCGGTTTTATTTTGGGCGGTTACACCTACACATTTGATGATTTAGAGTTGGGACAAGTAAAATGTAACCATGGCGAATTTGACTACTGGGTGGTTAAAGTTTCCGGCAAGGGTGAGCTTGAATGGCAACAGTGTTTTGGAGGCTCGAACTATGAACTTGGATATGCCACAATTCAAACCAGAGATGGCGGCTATGCAATTATTGGCGGCTCGCCCTCTAACGACGGTCAGGTGTCCGGCAATCATGGCGCCTGGGATGCCTGGATTGTAAAAATGGATTCTAGAGGCGCGATTCGTTGGGAAAAATCTCTCGGCGGGACGCTGAACGACACGGGCTACTCAATGATCGAGGCGGATGATGGGGGCCTAGTGGCTTTGATTGAGAGCTCGTCGGGAGATGGTGATGTAAAATCGAACTCTGGAGAGGAAGATATTTGGCTAGTAAAGTTGAACCCCAAAGATTAGTCGTAAATGGGAGGCCCTAAGTGTTTTCAAATCGACCCAAGTCCAAATCGGGCTCCCGCATTGAACCGATCACTTTTTTGACAAAGGCCTGCCCAAATTTTTATCCGGAATTTTAAAGAATTCGGATGGCTTCAAACAGTCAAATTCACAATCCAGGCCTTAACGTTCGACCGTTTCATTTTTGAACCTAGTGTTTCTCCCGCTGATACATGCGGGTGTCTCATCGTGAAAAGGTGATTTTAACGGTCCGTAAATTGCCGTCTCGGTTTGAGATAATAAAAAGTCGGCGTCTCGCAACCAGTCCTAAGGTCAAGCCACGGCCCGAAAACTCCGAAACATATACATAGGTAACGCACGCATGGCTATTGAACCGCAACAGGACTAAACAGCCGCCAATCGACTCGCGCTTGATTCGCGTATCGTACAATCTCGTCGGCGGGATGACCGCTATGACGCCGGATGTGCCCATCACGGCTTCGGCCTACGCTCTTGTTGCCGGAAAAACGGCCTCGTCATTAACGTGTATTGAAAGGGAATGTTTTAAATTAGATGATTTTTAATTCGAAGGTTTTTTATCTCAGTCTGCTGTATGTGATGTTAGCCATCACCACGCCGAGCTTCGCGCAAACCGGAATCAACGGGATGATGAGATACAATACCAATCTCAATAAAATGGAAGTTTATCAAAACGGCAACTGGGCCAATGTCGGTGGCGCCTCGCAATGGACTACCGTCGGCGGCAATATCAATTATTCCTCTGGAGATGTCGGCATCGGCAGCGCCGCGCCTACCAACGCGCTCGAGATCAGTCGGTCTAATGTCAGCACTCAAATTGCGATCATCAACAGCAGTTCCGCAGCGTCGCGCTGGCCGGGCATTGGCATTTACAATTTCAAAGGCTCCACTGCGGGATTTCCCACGATAGATTTCAAAACCTACCGGGGATCCGAAGGCGCGCAGTCTCCAGTTATTTTAAACGACCGGCTGGGCGTGTTCCAATGGTTTGGCGCCAGCGATGCGGCCACCAGTGTGCAGACCGGCGCTTTCGTCGCGGCCGATGCGGCCGGGGCCTTTACCAACACTTCCGCGCCCGCAGATTTAATTTTGGCAACTACCAGTACAGGTTCGATCGTGGCTGCGGAGCGAGTGCGAATTTTTAGCCAAGGTTCAGTGGGCATCGGCACCAATGCCGTGCTGAACGGCGCCATTTTAAACATTCGAGGCACGGGTCTAGCATATAGTTCCGTTGTGGTTCCGCGCGACACCACCGCCCTTCGCCCTACCGGCATCAATGGCATGCTCCGTTACAACACCAATCTTAACGTCTTTGAATCTTATGCGAATAGTTCGTGGGGCGCGTTCGGAGCGCTTAACGTGCAGACGTTCACCGTCAACGGCACTTGGATAAAACCAGGCGCGGGAACTTTCGCCAACGTTGAATGCATCGGCGGCGGTGGTAGCGGCGGGAAACAAGCCGGGGGTGGCGGCGGCGG
>JANMVK010000032.1:0-1362 GCA_031392725.1 Pseudobdellovibrionaceae bacterium | reverse complement strand
TTGCCCCACTCCTCAAGCCACGCCGGCACCCTGGACTTGAGGTCAGGATGGAGGGGGGCGGTCGCATTATGATCAAGGTAAACGGTTCTTAACACAGAGCATGCATAACACAGGTCCAGGTTAAGCTAAAGGGTTCAAATTCCGAGAAGAAATTGGGAATGGAACAGTCTCAAACTTGGGCCGAAGCCCTTAAAATCAATCCGAAAAAGCTCAATGAGTGGAGTGCTTTGGCACCCGACGGAGTTCCCGTTCTTGTGTACGCTTTGCAAGAAGGCCACATTTCCTCCCAGCAATATTTGAACTGGGCCAGCGCCCAATATCATCTCCCCGTTCTCGACAGTCAGTACTTCAACGATGCCTTTGATACCGACGGCGCCCGCAATATGCAATTTGCTTTAAGCTACGAATGGAAGCCGTGGTTTTTCCCCGTGGAGCAGTGGGATGGAGTGACCATCGTCGCTTGCATGGAGCCGCCATCCGAACCACTCGGTGATGAATTCCGTTATGTTTTGGCCGATCCGCTGGTCATGCAAAAAACTTGGTCCAATATGGCGAGCAATTACACCGGCACCTCGCTCGATGCGCCCGAAATTCCGGAAGGTCCGCAGGAAACCCCCACAGGAATGACTAGCACTTCCATTAAACCGTTTAAGCTGACACTTGATGATTTAGACGAGAGCAATTTGTTCCGCAGCGGCCTCGATGCTCCGGCGGAGGCGCCGCCCATTCCCCATGAGGAAGACGTACCCGACATGTCGGTGGTCACCGCCACGGTAACCTCCGCGAAGGCCACCGCGCCTCCGCGCCCGCAAGCTCCGAAGCCCGAACCTCCGCCGAAGCTCGACATACCACTCAATTTCCCAACCCCGCCCGCGCTCAATACTCCGCCGGTGTCCGAAGCTTTTGTCGATGAAGAAGAATTTCCTCCCGGAATCAGCACGCCCAAGGCGCCCCCGGTCGCACCTCCTGCGTTCGTGCCGGAAGTCACATCCATTTCCATAAAACCTTTAAGCAAGCCCACAGCAGCCAAGCCCGCCGGCCCCGTGCTCACCACCGAACAACAAAACCAACAAATTGAGTTGGTGTTTGCGCAACTCAAGGGTCTTTACCGCAATGTGTTCATAATGAAATGCCAAGAGGGAGTCGCCCGCTTATACAAATGGGATGAAACTCTGAAACCGGCCGGCGGCGGAAAAAATTGCGCCGTGGAATTAGCCTTTCCCACCTTCTTCCGGATTATTTCCAAAACCCAATTGCCCTATCATGGATATTTAGTTGATTCGCCCGCTCACCGCGATTTCTTTACCGGACTTAAAATCACCGACCTGCCCGGATGTGTAACCGGAATTCCGATCATCGTCG
>JANMVK010000854.1:0-7923 GCA_031392725.1 Pseudobdellovibrionaceae bacterium | reverse complement strand
ATCATCGGTGCCGCCCCATGAGTTGGACATAATGTGCGCGCCGTTTTCACGGGCGTAGCGGACCGCGCGAAACGCGTCCACAGAGGTGCCGCCGTTGTCGCCGAGAAAGCGGATGCACATCAGTTTTACTTTGTGGTTTAGGCCCGCGATTCCCTGGCCGTCGTTGGTCGAGGCGCCGATGCTGCCGGCACAGTGAGTGCCGTGCCCGCCTTCATCCATTGGATCGGGATCGCCGGGGGCGCCCGGGCGCGCTGCGGTTTTGTCGGTGGAGACGAAATCATATCCGTAGACATCGTCGACATAACCGTTGCCGTCGTCATCCTTGCCGCCGATTCCGCCGTTGGCCTCCGACTCTTTCTCATTGACCCAAATATTGGCCTTCAAATCCGGGTGCGTGTAATCGCAACCGGTGTCGATCACCGCCACGATAATTTTATCGGAGCCTTTGGTGACCTTATCCCACACTTTGAGAATATCCATGTCAGCCCCGCGCACGCCGGGCAAACCGAAGGGCGCCGACTGGCCGATATTGTTCAAAGCCCATTGCTTAAAGAACAATTTATCAGTGGGCCATTCGGCTTTCCGCATGCTGGACAGCGGGCGGATGATTTTGTTGGATTCAATAGTCTCGGTCACAGCTGAGAGGTCAGTCATAACTTTCTTAAGACTTTGCTCGCCCTGGTACTTCACCAGATAAAATTGGTCCTGCTTGTCGAGCAGTTCAAATTTAGCGGTGATGCCGTTTTTGGTTAAATATTCTTCCACGGCCTTGCGCTCGCCGGAGAATACGAATTCGTTGTTGATAAATTCACCGGGAGCGCCGGTGTTCACCGGCTTGGCCTGTTTACCGGAATTTTTAGTGCAACCAGTAACGGCGAGCGCCAGGATCAAGAGAACGCAACTTAAGTTTCTCATTTTTCCACCATTCTTTCATTCTGCACTCTCAACACCCGGGCGATGCCGAGCAGGAGTGAGTTTCGGGTCACGACGCCTTCTGTGTTCGCGGGAGCGGAATTGAGTCCGCTCAGGAACTTCATCAGATTCCGGTCGAACAGTTCAGATTCAATATTGAACTTGCCTTCCAGTTTCAGATTGGCCTTATCGCTGTAGTCGCGCGACAAGTCGTAGGAGATGGTTTGTTTTTCCTGAAGCAGCTTTTCCATATTGGTGCTGCTGGCGAAATTTCCGTAAACCGCGAACGGCCCGGTGATCTTGACGCTCGAGCCGAGCGTGCATTCCAAAGTTTGGCCGGCGGTGCCGCCCTCGTCGTAATCGCCCCAGCTTCCGATGGGAGTGGTGGCGCTAGCCGCCTTCTCTCCCAGTGATTTGCAATGACGGAAGGTTTCTTCCACCTTGAGCATCATGCTGACCGGAGTGTGTAGCGATAGACCGACCATCACCGGATAGCTGCGTTTGTGCTCCCAGTAGTCGCTCCACTGGTTAGTTGTGATCTCGCCCTTAGGTTCCTTGTTGAACTCAACACTGGTCACCATCGGCAAGCTGCGCAGTTTTTCGGCGATCGCTTCAAAGAGATAACTTTTCATCAGTTTCTCTTTTTCGCTTGATGCCTTCTTGATCACGGTTGTAACCGTGGCCGAGGATCCGCTGATACTGTATGTCGTCTTTGTTTCTTCGGCGAATAACCCCGTGCTCGCGAGCAGCAAAGCTGTGCCGATAATATGCTTAGTAAGCATACTTCCCTCCCCCTTTATTAACCGCATCATTCCGTGACGCTATTTGTGTGTGTAATTACTAGAGCAATTCTGGTTCCACTTTGGAGCTGATACATGCAACAGAGAATTAGCCTTATGAATACGCGAGTTTAAAATTGAATTTATTGTTCACATTAGTGCATGTTGTTGCATTATTTGCTCAATTGACTCTGGGCGTTTAGAAGGAAATATAGAAAACGTGAAATGTCATACTTCTGAAATCGCCGCCGAATTCGTGATTCTTCATTGCCGGCTTCAGCATGGGAAAAAGTTTTTCAGCGCGAAAACCAAAACTTCGCCGCCGCTCAAACTGATTCAAAGTCAGTCTGAGTTTTTTGAACATTACAATCTCAAGGGCGTGCGCGAGGACAGCCGGATGGGAATGCTCGGCTGGCTGCGAGGCGATTATCCGCTGGAATTGCGCCTGGAGATCCCCTCTCCGATGGAGATGCTCACGCTTCAATGCGAGGGCCGCCGGGTGGCCACCTTGTTGCTTGGCGAGGATCAGCAGCTCACGCCCATCGGCCGCCACGCCGGAGCCTATGAATTCCTGCTGCACGACCTGGAGCACGCGCACAAATTCTTTGGCGGTGAGTTTCGCGGCCAGATGCACTTCTTCCGGCTGCTCCACCAAGCGATCACCGCCGGATCGTTTTCCTCCTTCAGCGATGATCCGCGGTTTCTGGGCGAATTGGATTATTTGATGTCGGATATGAATTCCCACCCCGTGCACCTGCTCAAGTATTTAAAGGCCATCGTACTTTCGACGTTGCAACGGAGAAATCAGACCGGTGAGGCACTCAATCACTGGTCCAATGGCCTATTTGATTTGTGGAAACTGCCCGGTGAGGCTAAAACCGCCGCTATGAGAGTGAATTTTCCGGAAATTGAAACCCGCGGTGATTTGGAACAAGTCAGCCGCTTCTTTGACGGGCCCACATGAGCGCGCAGTTGGTGTTTCCCACATATATATACACATGCAATCTCGGCGCCGCTGGTAAAAAGTTAAACCGTGAGCTCGCTCCGGAAATCGCCACACTATCCGAGATCGACAAGGCGGGCTGCCAGTGGAGTAAGATCAATTACACCGGCGGTTACTCCAGCTATGCCTCGATGACCAGCCTCAACCGCACCTCGCCCAACTTCGGTGAATTGGAAAAACGCCTTCAGCCGCACGTTAAAAAATTCGTCGCCAAACTTAAATGGGATTTACTCGGGCGCAAGCTGGCGATGACCACTTGCTGGGCCAATTCCATGGGCTTTGCAACGCACCACACGCTGCACTCGCATCCTTTGAGTGTGTTGAGTGGGGTTTACTACGTGACCGTGCCTAAGGGCTCGAGCGGGCTGAAGATCGAAGATCCGCGAATGGGATTTTTGATGAACTCTCCGCCGCGAAAGGCCTCCGCTCCAGCTAAGGAGCAGAACTATTTGATGCTTAAACCCAAGCCCGGTGATTTTATCTTATTCGAGAGTTGGGTGAGGCATGAAGTGCCGCCTCACCGGGTGAAGCAACCACGCTTAAGCATCAGTTTTAATTACGAGTTTTAAAGATAGACTTTTCCGGTCAAATTGCCTATTTTCCGGGACTTCATACGAACGTAGCTCAGCGGTAGAGCGTTCCCTTCACACGGGAAAGGTCGTAGGTTCAAACCCTATCGTTCGTACCATTTTCTTGCTATTTAATTCCGCAAATCCAGATATTCGGCAAGCCCTCGACATTTTGGCGGAGAACGTTTTCGCTGGGCTGATCGGCAAGACTAAAATCAACCTGGCCATGGGCCGACTCGTCTTCGGCCAACTCGATCGTCACACCGGCGCTGTATTTGTCATTGCCGTCGGTTTCCACGTTGATAGCCAATCTGAGTTTGCCATCCAGTTGCTTCGCACAAGGCCAGCGTCTGTCCGGTCCTGGTATTTTTGAGAGTGCAATAAACTTCCGAGACGGCTGCGGAAGCTGAAACCGAAAAGGCGGCGGCCGAGATTAAAATGGCTAATTTTTTCACAACTTCTCCTAGTTGCAGTTGGCCTTCATCGTGATTTCGTAATCCTTCGCCAGGCTATATTCCATAGCGTCGCGCATTCCCATTTGGGCTTCTTCTTTTGCGCCATTCACATAAGTCTCGAGCAACGCCAAATTGCCTTGCGAGCAGTAGCTGCCTTTTTTGCCGGCGTTGCCGCGGACGATGTTGGCGCAGGAAATTTGAATGTCGACTAAAGACAATTTGGTTCTGGCCACATCCGTGCAGGGTCACTTCGCCCACACTGAAGCGGTCTCCAATCGCCTTTACGGCTTCCACAGCGTTGTCTTGGCGCGCTTGGCATTCACTGCGGCTCGGAAGGGTCAAGGCAAAGGCACTGGAGGAAATCAGGGTCGCGAGAATTAAAAGTGTTTTCATGTTTGTTCCTTATAAAGCTTGTTTTGCGGTTACGGCCATAAAGTCAGTGTCGTGGCCTTCGAAACCGTTGCCGTCGTAGGAAACGATCACCACGATTTTATCGTTTAGTAAAATCACGCGGCGGATGGCGTAGTTGTAGGCGCATTCGCGTTTTTGCGGAAGAACGGAATCCTGCTGCATCACCAGGTTCAGCGGATTTTCGGTAGTGCCGTTGAGAGTCAGCTTCAGCAAATTGCCGCGGTCTTCATACAGACAATGCTCATTGGGACTGGCTTCGGGAATGGCTTCCGCGGTCAATGTGTAAGCGCGGAAGTAATCGGGCTTAAACATCGTATTGGTGTAGGTGCTAAGGTCAGACAGTTCGCGCACCAAAACTGTTTTGCCTTTTTGATTTCCATTGATGCGGTAACCGGCCAGATCCACACCGGCTACTGCTTTGGTGATCGCTTGCGCTTCCGTGGACAATTCTGACTCAAGCACAACTAATTTGCGTTTCACCATGGTATTGGTGTCCACTTCTATCACCGCGGCTTCAGCACTGGGAAAGCCGGAGCCATCCTGAATGACCGATTGGACAAAGGCGTAGTAACGGCCGTCGTTGGAAAAGCCCAGCGAGCGGAAGTTTTGCAGGTCGCCGGCCTCAGCGCTGGCCGCACCCAAGAATAAAGCTAAAATCGTGATCAATTGTTTCATTTGGTTACCCCCTTAGATTTAAAAGCGGTTTTAAGGGGGTCCTGGACCCTTATCAATAAGACAGGGCTTATTTTTTGGAACTGAATCATTTATCCTATGAGTATGTGGACCGGCGTGATTTTTGTTCAAATTTTGCTGCTTTTTGGACTGACCGCTTGCGGTGGTGGGCACGAGGATAACGGCGCTAACTCCGTTCCTTCGGTTAAGGTCGAATGCTCGAGCGCCGATGTCGGCGATTGTTCAGCTAATACCAAAGTAGTCTATGTGGGAATTATCGAAAACCTCGCCATGGATTGCGGCGCCACCATGCATGGCCTTGATAGTGCGCAACGCCAACTGCTGTTCACGGTCAGCGGGCAAGCCGTGTCCACCCGCAGCGGCATTTATTTAATGGCCACAGTTAACAGCTGGTTCAATAGCACCGGAGGCAATCAAGACACTCTCAATGAGGGCAGTTACCGGGTTTGTTCTTTTGTCGATTCCAACGCCAACGGACAGTTGGACACCACCGAGCCGGTTTCATCGAGTCAAATCAGCGCGGGCGATGCGCAACACACGCTCAGCATTTGGATCGTGCACTAACGGTAAATCATGACTGGAGCTTGTTTACGCGGATTTTTGAGTCTTCACAGCCGAGCGGGCAATCAGAAAATCGTGCAGTTGCTTTTCCACTTGCTCATATTCCTTGACTAGACGTTCGCTGGCGGCTGTGCCGCGGCGGGGGAAATCCGCGTCACTCATATCTTCGAGTTCTTGGCAGAGATCGCCCATCACGTGCGCGCCCAATGTCTGCGCGCTGGATTTTAAGCCGTGGGCGATTTGCCGCGCCTCTTCGAATTGTTGCTGATTGACGGCGTCGGCGATGGCTTTGATCTTCGCGCCGGTCTCAGACAAAAAGGTATTCACGATGTCGGTGACGATATCGGGTTCACCGTCAATTTGCAGATCTTCCAACTTTTGCAGCGAATCGACTTTCACGCCCGCCGCGAGTGTGCTGCCGCTGACTGAAGGTTTTAAATATTTAGCGAGAACCTCATAGAGGCGGCTGTCGTTGAGCGGTTTGGACAAGTAGTCGGTCATGCCCGCGGCCAAACATTTCTCTTTGTCGCCCTCGATGGCGTTGGCGGTCATCGCCACCACCGGGATATTGCGGATTTTCGCATCGGGGTGCTGGCGGATTATGCGGGTGGCCTCGTAGCCGTCGAGTTCCGGCATCTGGCAATCCATCAGGACTATATCGAACTCGATTTCTTTTAAGGCCGCGAGTGCTTCGAGGCCGTTGGCGGCGATATGAACTTTGCAGCCGAGTTTTTCCAGGGTTTTGGCAATCACTTTTTGATTGATGGTATTGTCTTCCACCACCAACAGGCGTCCGCTAAACTTGCGCTGGCCGGGATGCAATTCACAGAATTCAAAGTTGGAGCCGGCGAGAGCCTGCCCTTTATGGAATGGCAGCGCGAACCAAAAGGTCGAGCCTTGGCCGAGAACGGTGTCGACGCCGATTGTGCCTCCCATAAGTTCCACCAGGCTTTTACAAATGCTTAAACCCAGTCCGGTGCCGCCATATTTGCGTGAAACGGAAGAATCGGCTTGGGAGAAAACTTTAAACATTCGGGTGAGGGCTTCGTTGGAAATTCCAATGCCGGTGTCTTTAACTAAAAATTTTAAATGAAGCATGAACTGTTGATCGATCACCGGCTCCACCGACACACTCACGCTGCCGTGCCTGGTGAATTTAAGCGCGTTGCTAACCAGGTTGAGCAACACTTGGCGAATGCGGCTCGAGTCACCGCGCAAATAGTGCGGCAGACCCGGGTTGCGCAAAGTGAGCGCCAGGCCCTTTTGTCCCGCGGCGTAGGACATACTCTTCTGCACGTCCATCAGTAGACTGCCCAATTCAAAATCAACGATTTCCATGCCAAGTTTGCCGGCCTCAATTTTTGAGAAATCCAAAATGTCATTGATAATTTGCAATAAGCCGTTGGCTGACGTTTGAATATGATCGGCCAGTTCCACTTGCTCAGTGTTCAGCTTGGTATCGAGGAGAAGTTTGGTCATGCCGATCACGCCGTTCATGGGCGTGCGGATCTCGTGGCTCATATTGGCCAGAAACTGCGACTTGGCTTCGTTAGCGGATTGGGCCGCGTGGCGGGCCTCGGTGTTATCCCGTTCCAGCTGCCGTTGGGCGGTCACGTCGCGGGCCACGGCGTAGATCATGCCTTCATCAAAGAACGGAATGGATTTCCAGGACAGCCAAACGTAGGTTCCGTCTTTGCGCAGGTAACGGTTTTCAAATTGCAAAGTCTTTGCGCCACCAGCCAGTTTTTCCATTTCTTTAAGCGTGACGCCGCGGTCGTCGGGATGAACGAAGTCGATAAACGGAATGGTCCGCAGCTGCCCGAGCGAGTAGCCGAGAGTCTCGGTGAACATGGGATTGATTTTTTTAAAGTAGCCGTCAAATCCCGCAACGCAAAATAAATCGAGTGAGCTGTCGAAAAATCGGTTGAGATCGGATTCCGCCTTTTGCCGGCCTTTCAAACTGCGCAAGGCGATCAGGCCGGTCACCACGAGAATGATCGCGCTGACCGCATAAGCCAGAGCGAGAGTGCGGCGATGCTGGGTGGCGGAGAGTTCGGCTTGCTCCGTGCGCACCTTCATCAGCCGGCCCTCTTCCCGCTCCATGGTGTCGAGAATGTCGCGCACCTCATCAGAGTCGGACCGGACATAGCCGTCGAGCACTCGTTGAGTCGCCTCACGGGCCTTGCCTTTTTTTCGCAGCTCCACGATTTTAGCGATTTCGCGAAGGGTGTTGTGGAATTTAGGTTTCAACTGCTGCATTCGCTGGGTTTGATCCGTACTGTCGGCCATCAGATTTTCAAGGCGGCTGATGTGGATGTCGGCGTTGGCCAGCGCCAGGTCATACCCTTTCAGGAATTTCGTATCATTGGAGATCACAAAACCGCGTTCGCCGGATTGCGCTTCATTGATGATCTTGCGCACTTCACGGATTTCGAGCACCACTTCATCGGTGCGCTGCACCCACTTGGCTGTGGTCAAATAGCGCTCATATCCGGTCCAGGTAAAATAGCCCAAGCCGGTGAGGGCGAGGGCGGCGGCGG
>JANMVK010000315.1:0-1262 GCA_031392725.1 Pseudobdellovibrionaceae bacterium | reverse complement strand
ATCGACCTGACCAGTAAGCTCACTCAGGATTTGCAAGATGCTTCGTTAAGCCTGCGCATGATTCCGATCGAGGCCTTGTTTCAAAAAGTCGAGCGCGTGGTGCGCGAAACGGCCGGACATTTAAAAAAACGGGCGAAGTTCGTTCATCATGGCGCTGAAACCACCTTGGACAAGCTGGTGGTGGAAGGCATGTTCGATCCGCTGATCCATATCGCGCGCAATTCCGTCGATCATGGCATCGAGCCGCCTGAAGACCGTATCCTCGCCGGCAAATCACCCGACGGCATCATCACCATTGAAGCCGAGAACACAGCCGCCGGAGTCAGTTTAATATTCTCCGATGACGGGCGCGGAATTGACGGGGAAAAAGTATTTAATAAAGCGGTCTCTCTCGGATTGATCAGCGCCGAGGAGCAGCTGGGTCCCGGAGCTAAACTTCAATTGATTTTCCTGCAAGGACTGTCCACCGCCGAAAAGGTCACCGAATTCAGCGGCCGTGGCGTCGGCATGGATGTGGTGGCCGATAGTGTGAAACGCATGGGCGGCCGCGTGGAAATTGAAAGCGTGATCGGCAAAGGCACCAAAATTTTCATCACACTGCCCACCAACCTGTCCATCGTCGACGCGCTGGTGGTGAAAATCAACGGCGCGCAGTACGCCGTTCCCAACGCCGACTTAAGCGAAGTGATTGATCTGCGCGAATTTAATATCCAGCAGGTCAATGGCGGCGAAGGCTCCGTGATTGATCTGCGCGGCAAAGTGGTCCCGGTCGAGGACATCAACGCCTTTCTCGACTCCAGCGCTGAGGCCCGGGTCCCACTCGCCGGCGTCCCGCGCCCGGGAATCGTGGTGCAACATCACGAGGACTGGCTGACTCTGGCGGTGGAGAGCGTGATCGGCCAGCAGCAGATTTTCGTGCGGCCTATGCTCGGGCATCTCGCGCCCATCAGCTACTATGGCGGTTCCACAATTTTGTCTGACGGTGAACCCACAATTATTTTAAACTTGCCCGCGATGGTGCAGCAGTACTTTACCAACCACTAAGGAGTGGCCATGAACGACGACGATGTTAGCACAGGCAATAATGAAAAATATCTGCTGTATCAGCTGGGCGAAGGTTTGTTCGCCACGCCCCTGATTGAAGTGCGCGAAGTTATCGAATACCGACCGGCTAAACCAATTCCCCACACCGCGCCATATTTTAAAGGTGAGATCAATATCCGCGGCGAAATTGTCGGCGTGATGGATTTGCGCGAGCGCTT
>JANMVK010000835.1:0-3562 GCA_031392725.1 Pseudobdellovibrionaceae bacterium | reverse complement strand
CGCCGTGAAAGCCCTTCACGCATTAATCTAAAAATGTCTCGGAGCCTTTTTTGCAGTACAGGGCGTTAGAAAGACTCTGTTTATACGGAGTTTTAGCGGTTAAGCTCCATCAGAACGACCTTTGGAATATCGTCGTCGCTTAAAAGTCTTACGAATTTTACCACCCGGTCCGGAGCGTTGAGTGTTTCAAGCTCGGTGAGCAGCAGCGGAACGCGCTGAGCGCCGTGTCCGGCTCCAAGAATCTTATTAAAGGCGTTCTTTAGTTTCGCGTCCTCGCGGATCACGCGCACCACATCGACCAGCATATCGTAAACGTCACCCATAGAAATTAGTCTCCATATATTTCCACTTCGTCTTCGCCTTTAGCCACAATACCAATCTTTTCGGCCGCCGCGAATGACAAATCCAGAATCCGGCCACCGCTGTACGGGCCCCGGTCATTGATGCGAACATGAACCGTCTGGCCAGTCGCAGATCTCTTGACCAACAACCGGGATCCGAACGGAAGTGTCCGATGGGCGGCCGTCATTTTGTTCATGTCGAAAATTTCGCCGCTCGCGGTCTTTTTGCCTTGATGAAATTTCCCATACCAGGAGGCGACTCCTCGCTGAAATAATTTACCTTTGCTCGCACGTCCGCCAGTCGCGCAACCTGAAAGCATCACTGTAAGCAAAAGCATAAAATGGAACGGCGTACTGCAAAAAAGGCTCCGAGACATTTAGATTAGGGCGTGAAGGGCTTTCACGGCGGACTCGCGTTGGTCGGGGCTGATGAACATGGTCACCGAATGCGGGGAGAGGATGTATTTTTCTGGGGAGATTTTTTGTGTGCCTAGGACTTGCAGCGCGCGGAGGGGGAGATCGGTGGAGACGCTGCCGTAGCAGGTGATTGTGACTGAACTCATGGTTTCGCGCAGTTTGCGGAAGCCTTTGGCTTTATCGACGGTGCGAATAAGAGTGTCTAGAAATTCCGGATCTGTGGTTAACATTAAACGCGCTTCGCCGTTTTCAAAAGCGGACGCGAGAATTTGCGGCCACGCGAGAGAATTTTGTTTTAAGTGCGACGCCAGTTTTTCATAACCCTGATTCATGTCCGCGGCTTCGATCGCCACGTGTTCGACTCGCCCGATGGAGTTCACTGATAAAACTTTGCCTTCTTCCATGCCGCGCACCTCTTTTAATATTTGCGTGCTGTCTGAACCATTGCCCCACCGCCGGATCACCAGCGGCACATTCTGCGAAAGCGCCAATTCCACACAACGAAAATGCAAAACCTTGGCGCCCCAAAAACACATTTCACCTAAAGATGCGAAATCCAGCTGCGCGATCGGGCGCGAATCGCTCACCACGCGGGGATCGGCGGTGCACACGCCATCCACTTCCTTAATAATTTCACAGCGCGAAGCCTTCAACGCCGCGGCCATGGCCACGGCCGTAGTGTCTGAACCACCGCGCCCCAAAGTCGTAATTTCTTTTGAAACCGGATTCACGCCTTGAAAACCCGCGAGCACCACCACGCGGCCGCGCTCCAGCTCCTCGCGCACGCGCACAGGGCGCACGTCGACAATGCGGGCCTGCGAATGCGAATCATCGGTCATCACGCCCGCCTGTGAACCGGTAAAGGAAATCGCGGGAATTCCGAGATCCGACAGCGCCATGCTCATCAGCGACATGCTGACGCGCTCACCGGTGGTCAACAGCATGTCCAATTCACGGCGGTTGGGATGCGGACTCACTTCATAAGCCAGCTTCACCAGCGCATCGGTGGATTTTCCCATGGCGGAGACAATCACCACCGCGCGAGTGCCGGCTTGATGCAATTTAGCGACGGACGCCGCGACCGCGCGGACTTTTTCCGGAGTCTCCAGGCAGGCACCGCCATATTTTTGAACGATCGTAGTGGTCGTGTTCACAACTGTGCTCGAATAAATTGTGAAACTTTCGGCGTCAAGCCTTTAGGTATGCGAATTTTGTGAGAATGCACGCTAGCGGGAACAAATCCTTTCACCAGCTCAGGATTCAACCGGGTCAACTGCGATGAGTTGAGGCCCAAATAGCTGGCCAAATTGTATAGATCCGTGCCGCCGGGGACATGGAAGTATTCATAGTTATATGGCGCTTGCAAATTCAGCTCGTGAAAACCATAAAGCCGCGGTGCCTTAGCAATCAGCATTGCCGCGAGCAATTTGGGAATGTACTGGCGCGTCTCATCCGGAAAATCCGCACGCTTCGACAAAATCCAATAATTTTTCGAACCATATTTAGTCACCAGACGCTGCGTGCGGCCTTCGCCCATATTGTAGGCGCTGGCGGTGAGATACCACGATCCGAACTGCTTGAACAAATCGCCTAGATAACGGGCAGCCGCTCCAGTGCTCTTGTTAAAATCGCGGCGCTCATCGAGCCACCAAATGGTGCGCAGACCGTAGCGGTTGGCCGTCGGCGTGATAAACTGCCAATAGCCCACGGCTTCAGCCGTACTCACCGCGTGCGGTGAAAATCCGCTTTCGATCATCGCCACATACGCCAAGTCTTGTGGCAATCCTCTTTGTGCCAAAGTTTTTTGCATTTGCGGGAGGTAAGCGTTGGAGCGCTCGAGCCAAGTGCGGAACCAACGGCGTCCGCTGGTTTGGAAGTAATTGATCCACCATTTCACTTTGGTATTGTAGGTGATGGGAATATCAAAATAGGGTGACGTATCCACCGGCGTAAAAGAGTTGCTGGCCTTACCGCCGCCGTTGCGATCGTGGACCATCTTCTGCACGATGTTTTTAAATTCGCGGCCTTCGGTGGAGAGTTCGGATTTCGCGTGAGAAGCCGCCGGGAAAATTAGAGCGGCGACAATTAGAGCCAGAACGTCCATGTTCATCACATTTTATTATGCGGCATCGAGCGCGCTTGGGTCGAGTCCTGCACAATAAAGGTATGACCAAAGTCGTGGCTTATGCGAGAATGTTTTCAAAGGGGGAGTGCACATGAAGATTTTAATTTTGTTATCGCTGTTCATATCATCGGCAGTGGTGCTGGCGGCGCGCCCGCGCATTGACGTAAAGACGGAGTTGTCGATCAACGGCAAGATCATTCCCCGCGACCGCATCCGGATGAAAGTAAATGCCAAGGCCACCTCTGAGAAAATGGATGAGATCATTGTCGATATGGATTTAGAATACAAATCCGGCGAACGCATGATTCGCTCCACTCCGCAGATTTATGCCAGGGCGGGGACTCAGGCGACAATGGTTCTTGAGGAAAGCACTAAAGAAGAAAAAATTGTTCTTAAAATTGTAGCTAAGCCCGCGGACGAATAGTTTCCGCGAACCGTCATAAACTGCCAACACGATGACAATTCACTGACTGGACCACTCCCGACCAATGTCGCGTGAGTTGTGATGGATCGGCAAAATAACGCGTCAACTTGAATCAATCTCAACCAACGGCGCGTCCGGATTTTCGTGGCATATGCCTTGCTCTTCTTGAGAGTCGGGGGAGACCTACGTATGAGTTCAAAAGGAATCTTTTCGGCGGTGAGTGGAGCGATGGCGCAAGAGTCGCGGCTCGACACG
>JANMVK010000830.1:0-10079 GCA_031392725.1 Pseudobdellovibrionaceae bacterium | reverse complement strand
GTGCGGGAATATAAGGGCTTCGTAAATCTCGAGTACGAAACCCAGGATTTTCTGGTGACCACCGCCATGACCGGCCCCCGTCTGCTAAAAGTTCTCGAGTTGCGCCACGAGGTGTTTGTGGAGGAATGGCAGGGCCGCCGCGCGTTCCACCGCCTGGATGTGGACAGTTATGATTTCACCGCCGATCACTTACTGATTGTCGACAAACGGGTTGACGAGGTGGTCGGGACCTACCGGCTGCTGTCCTCTCACTTCACCAATGAATTTTACTCCTCAGAGGAATTTGACCTGCATAGATTTCTGAGAGTGCCCGCGGTGAAACTGGAAATGGGCCGCGCCTGCATTCATGAAAACTACCGAAACGGCTCCATCATCGATTTATTGTGGAAGGGTCTCACTCAGTATATTCAAGCGACTAAGACCGAATACTTGTTCGGCTGCTCTAGCATTAAGACTGAAAACGCGAAGTTGATTTCCCGGCTGTACCGCACTTTGATCGATCAAGGTTCATGGACTGATGACTACCAAGCCCGCCCCACTGAAGACTACGAGATGCACGGATACAGCACGGACTGCGCGGAAGTTCTGAGCCACCAGGAAAAACGCGATCTGTTTCCGCCCCTCTTGAGATCCTATCTGCATGCGGGCGCGAGAGTTCATGGCCCACCGGCCTTGGACCGCGCCTTTGCCTGCACGGATTTATTAACGATTCTGGATTGGAAGAATTTGAATAAAAGATTTCAGTCGAGATTCGCCGGTTAAATCCCCTCTAAATATGCCCTGAGCGTTCCAAAATCCGGGTGAACAACTGACGGGAGGCATCGACCACGGTGTCGCGCCAGTCGGACCCACTGGGACAAAATTTCTCCAGGTGCTCGGCCTTCACCCGCTTTTCAATTTCCGGAGTGGCGTATCCGTAAAAGGTGCCCTGATGTTCGATCAGCCATAAATTTAAACTGTGCAATTGTGAAGTGAGATCATGCCCTAACGTCCCGAACTCCATGGTGAGGGCGCACATTCTCTGGCCCGGCCCCGCCAGTTCCGCCATTAAGTCATTGGTCGCGCCATAGGTGGGATAAAATCCCTCTTCGTGGTTGGGTGTGTATTCGTAAATCGCCTGGTCGGCCGCGGGCGAAAGAATTTTTTCAAATAGTTCCGGATGCACACAACCTTTTTTGTCACCCGACAACAAGTGCAAACGCCCGCGATGGCCGAGGCCCGTGTGGAGATCTAAAAACACCACATCGCGATAGCCCGGCATAATTTTTTTCAGCAAGGCCGTCAGCGCCACAATCTGCGGCTCCGGACCATACCCGCCGAACTCAAAACCTTGAGGCGACACATACTGCCCCATAGCCACGGTCTTAATAAAATCGTCGAGGGTCACATCATCAAACCAGATCTTGGAGTCCTCGTGGCGCATGGACTCAATTAAAAAACTCTGCGGTGAAGCCACCGGTTCCCGCGGGACAAATTTTTGGTAAAGATCCACGGCTCCCGGATTCGCCACGCGGTAAAGATCGGGCCCCGCGGAACAATTGCGGTTCAAATTAACGCCGGCTTCTGTGCAACGCTGATGAGTCTTAAAGCCGAAGGGATTGAGCGAGTGCACCACCAGCATTCCACATTTGTCGCGCTTCACCTTTTTGTGGAGTTCACTCAAAAACATCATTTGGATGGCGTGCCCGGTGTAGGTCTCAGGCCCATGCACGCCCGACAACAATATATAAAGACACTCACCGGTGCCCGTGGACGGCCAGTAGACGTGGTCCACATCCAAGCCCGCTCCCACATTCCAGTTTCCGCTCTCCCCACCTAAACCGGCGGTGGCGGCACGGAAACGCTGAACGGCATCCTCATAGTCTCTAGGAAAGAAGCTCATGCCCCCCAACCTACCCTGTCTCATTTTGAAATTCCAACTATTCTTAATCGTAAAATGAGACGCTCCCGTGGCATAATGAGATTGGGTCGTCAGAGCAACGGGGGTTCCAGTAATGAAGATTCAAGTTGAATTCGTAGTCGCCGCCTTTCTAGGCTTAGTCGCCATCAGGCTATTAATGCTTCCATCCCACGCGTCTTACGGGGTTGCCAGCGTACTGCTACTCGGTATCGCCGCCACCCTGACCATGCACACCATTCGCGAACGCAAGGCCATCCGCAAGTACACTTCCGAAGTGTCCGGGGTGAATTTCAAACCCGCCAAGATTTCCAAACAGGCCTAACAACCGGTCTTCCCTAATTCCCTGGGCATGCTAAACTTCCTAAAATGAAGTGGATCAGTTTTCTAATCTTTGCGGCCTCCGTGAGTTGCGGCACCCTGCCCAAACCTGAGGTCTCCACACCGGACCGCCAGCCGGATTCCCTGCAAGAGGTTTTGATTTATGACGGTCCGGGCGCGTGCACCGGCTGTCCGCAAGAAATACGGGCCTTAGTTGAGCGCGCGGGATATTCCGCCCGCTTGGTGAAACCCAATGAGATCAATGCCAGGCGTTTAGCCGCGGCCGCGCTTTACATTCAGCCGGGTGGCGACAACACCATGCAGGTCCGGCGCGCGGTGGGCCCGCAAGGATTGGCTGCGATAAAAAATTATGTCCATGATGGCGGAAAATTTTTAGGGATTTGCCTGGGCGGAGCCCTGGGTTCCACCGGGCCTGACGACGACGGCTCGCGCATGCTGGGACTGTTGCCGGTGGAGGCTTTTGAATCCGGCAATATGACGGCCCGCTTAGTTCCAGTTGAGATTCCGCCATTCGGGCGCAGGACTTCGTTTGTCCAAGATCCTCCGTCGTTTCGTTTGCTCAACCCCGCCGACAAAAGCGTATCTGTGATTGCACGCTACTCTGACCAGCGCATTGCCGGCGTGAGTGGAAATTTCGGAAAAGGCAAAGCGGTTCTCCTGGGACCGCACTTTGAAGCCGGCACCGACTGGGCCCGCCACTTTGGACTCAATGATCCCGATGGAAATGAGCACGATGTGTTTAATCATATCTTAAAAAATCTCCTGCCCCCAACCGGCTGCCCGGCTTGCAGCCCGCCCAAAGATCCCGAAGCCGCCCGCTAGGCGCCATTGGCACAGCCCGTGCTTTTCTATGTCCGTTAATCGTTAAAACAGTTTAAACACTATTTAGAAAGTGGATTTCATGAAATATCTTTCCGGTTGTATCGCTGTGGCCCTAATTTTATCCGCCTGCGGTCCTAAGAACAAAAGCGCGCCAGGTGCTCCGGCAAAAAAGACCGCGGTCGACGCCGATGGCAACTGCACTCCGGCCGTACTGGCCGACTATGAGACCCTGCGATCGGATAGCAAAAGTTTATTGGAGTCAGTGGTTCGCGATTTAGCCGATATTATGGACGACGCCAAAAAAGCGGCCGCCACTGACCGCATGAGCGCCGCGGTTAAAGGATTCCAAGCCAAGGCCGATGGATTCCGCAACACCTATGGCGATTTCACCTGCCGGGCCCAATCTGGCGGAATGATCACGCATTTGAATCCCGCTCCGATTTACAAGTCGCTGGATGAACTCAAAGCGAAAATGGCGGAGCTGAACTCAACCGCGCCCTCAGGTCCGGTCGGCCGGGACGGCGATTGCGCGCCCCAATTCGCAACCGATCACAAGCAGATGCAGGATGGACTAAAAGTGGAGCTGAAGCCGATGATGGATGCCCTTCAGTCCATGATGAGGAAGAGCCAATCCGGAATGTCGATTGATCAAGAAAAACTGATTATTAAAACTTCCATACGAAGCGCGGTCAAAACCATAGAAACTTTCAGAACCAGCCACCCCGGAATTTACGCCTGCAACGTCACCGATTCCGCCGGCAAAAAGATGGTTGTGAGTTCAGAGCAAATCGACACCCAGCTACAGAACTTACGGCAGCAAAGCCAGAATCTGAATTAGGTTTATTGCCGCAAAATCGACGGCGTGACTTCCAAGCGGAACACGTCGACCGATGGTTGGCCTTCTGCGGTCACCGCGATCGACGCCGTCTCGCCATCAAGGGCCATGATTCCCGGCCTTGATGTCTGGGTCAACTTTCCGTCTGCGGCAATATGGTCAATGTCGGCTTCCAAGGAAATATTCCCGTCTTGATTCGCCACGGCTTTGGCCCGCACCACAACTTTTCGATCGCCCACTTGGCCCTCGCAAAGTTGATAACGATCCCCGGACAACATCTGCTCTTCCCCTTCGCAAACCAACTCCCCTTTTTCAGAATAGTTGAAGCGAACCAGCATATTTTTCTTAGCCGCCAAAACAGTCATAGGAAAAAGCACGATTAAAACCAAACCAAAAATACGAGTCATAATGGCCTCCCGATCCCCAATACTAGAGACCGCAAAATGCCCAAGCAAGATTATTTATCTTTAACCCGGACCCAACCGAGGACTATACTCCGAGCTCACGGAGGCCTAAATGAATCTCACAGATTTTGCCTATGGATTTTTAGCCGCAGCGATAGCCGTAGTCACGGTTCACCAGTGCATCGTCCTGGTGTTAAACAAAGCCGGCCTTCTACCCAGTTCACCCTGGTCAACCAAACCGATTGGTCCATGGGGAGTGCCAACAATAGTAAATTCAATTTTTTGGGGCGGCCTATGGGGAACTGTCTACGCCGGCGTCCACCACTGGCTTCCCGGCAGCGAAACCTGGTGCAAAGGTTTGATCTTTGGATTGCTAATGGCGTTGGTCAGCAACTTTACCCTGCTCCCACTCATCAAACGCAAACCCTTATTTATGGACATGAACTTCAAAATGATCGCCTGCGTCCTGCTCATTCTTTCGGGATTCGGCATGACCACGGCCCTACTGTACGAATGGTTGCGGGCTAATAGTCTTTCAAGTTTTTTATGAGCGCGAAGCACTGACTAAGCGCATGGGTGGAGTCGAGAAACATTTCCGGCGTGCAGTTAAACTTTTCCGACGCGATGGCATCCACAACCGTGACCCCTGGAATGGCTTCCAGCGCCTCAATAAATTTGTTTTTGGCGGGAACATAGCTAGGCCCCACATTGGGCAGCCGACTGAGGCTCGCTTCAAGACCAGGAAACACAGGCGGAAATAAGAACACCACCTGACCGCCTCGCCGCCGAAAGTCTTGGAGCGCTTTTGTCATTTCCGTAAGTATCGACGGATTAAAAGTGTAGCGATCTTGAAGGGGAATAAAATTGTGAAGATCCAGCGACGGATTCCTCGGCAAATAGGCAAAGGTCGAACTCCCGTCGTCCCTGAACCCAAAACATTGGCCGGGCGAAATAAAAAATAGATCGAGTCCAAGGGCTTTTTCATTTGGGCACGGATACTCAGTGGCCGACCAAAACTCTGCGAGAGAAGCGCGGTTTTGAATCTTGTATGCAGCCCAAATGAACGAGATTTTCGACAAATCCCAAGTCAATAAGCTAAAACCGGACGCCGCGGGCTTCAAGACCTCGTTGGCACAGACTGTCGCGGGATCGCCGACACGGAACTCGCGGAACAGGTCCACGCTAAACACCAACTTTTTCAAATTGGGCAGGCGACGGGCTAAGTCCAGCGCCTCTTTCACCATACATGCGGTTGGGTTGGCTTCGCTGGACAAATTATAAAAGGCGGAGTTTTGCGAGCGAATGCCGAACGATTGCGAGGAGCCGAGTACCACGGTTTGAATCTGATCTTTGCGCTGGTCCACGGCAAAATACTTGTACGGCCGCGTGAATGATCCGGTCTGAACCACTCCGTGAGTCTGGCTTTGCCACGAATAGGCCATTGCCGGAAAGTTTTTGTAACCTGGATTCAAAACAAGCCGGTTGAGCATGGCGAAGACTCCACCTAAAAAAACAAAGGTGAGCAAAATCGAAAGAGTGAAATTCTTCATCGAGCTAAAATTGAAAATACAAAAACTCCGATCTCAGCGAAATGCGCAGAACACAGATCACGGCCAGCACACCCAACAACACGCCAACCGCAATATTTGGTGTCCATTTAACCGGCCGGCAACTGTCGGCCATGGGTAACTTAAACCTTGAGCACGCGGCAAACCATTCGGTCGAGTTGGGAGCAAATGAAGTAACGGCGAACAGACCGATCAAAAGCAACCAATGAATCGGATTGGGCTCGCCCATGTCTCCAAGTCCCGCCATGCCGGCCAGCGCGGAGCGCGCCTGGGCAAAATCATGGGACCGAAAAATAACCCAACCGACCACCACACAAATGAAGGTTAAGAGCTGCGCCAGGCGTAAGCGGAAGTAGCCACCGGCCTTGCCGGTGTCAAAGGCAGAGGACACGGCGATTAGCAGCCCGTGATACACACCCCAAACTAAGAATGTCCAATTGGCCCCATGCCAGATTCCTCCGATGGTCATAGTCACCATCACATTCACAGCCGTACGGGCTCGCGAGCCCCGGTTCCCGCCCAAGGGGATATACAAATGAGTTTTCAAAAAATTAGACAAGGTCATATGCCAACGGCCCCAAAAATCCCGGATATTGCAGGCTTTATAGGGCGAATTGAAGTTTTGCGGGATGGCAAAACCAAAAATCGCTGCCAGACCGATAGCCATATCGGAGTAACCCGAGAAATCGAAATACAATTGGAAGGTATAGGCCAGGGATCCTTCCCAAGCGTGGAAAAAAGAGGCCGGCCCCGAGTAATCAAAAAAATCGCGGGCCACCGCTCCAACCGTGTCGGCCAAAATTATTTTCTTAAACAGGCCCACAATAAAAAGACTGAGCCCAACCCCGATTTTATCGAAAAATTTTTCCTTCCACCTAAAATCCAAGATCTGGTCAAAAAACTGCGAATGCAAAACTATGGGGCCCGCAATCAGGTGGGGGAAAAACGTAACAAACACAGGATAATTCCAAAGATTGATTTTCCGAGTGTGGGGATTGGGAGTGTCCACCACAAACGCCAACTCCTGAAACGTGTAAAATGAGATTCCCAAAGGAATAAACACAGCGACCTCGGGCCAGCTGAATCCAAACAGTTCACCGACCGAGTTCACAATCAAACCCCGGTACTTAAAGTAAACGATCAACCCGACATTAAATGCCACAGCCAAGTAAATATAAATTTTGTGACTGCGTCGCGCGGCCACAGCGCGCCGAATCTGGCGAACAAAAATCAAGTTCACAGCCATCGAAAAAATGATCAATAGGCAGTAGGCTTTATTCCAGTAGGCATAAAAAAAGAGCGAAGAGACAGTCAACCAAACCCAAGCACCAGATCTAAAGCCAAAGGCATGAAGCAAATAAAAAACCGTAACCACAACAGGAAAAAAGATGAAAATAAACTCGTGAGAATTAAAAAGCAAAGCGAACCTTTTGCTTCAAAACACATCCCTAATGCCCAAGTAGTCTAGTGAGTTGGGAGCGTCAAATCCATAGAGCGAAAGCATATACGGCCTCACGCTCATCACAAAATCTCTAAGATCCACACTCCGGTCGAGCAAGAGAATAAATAGCATCGTCACCTTTGCCGGATCATCCGTTTCCAATCGCGCGGCGATTTTCGCGGCCTCCGTTAATGGACTTAATCCTAGAAGTGCGGTGTAGAAAGTTTCGGGGCTTTGCAGCCAGTACATTCCCACACGGCTATCATTGTCGCTGTTGTTGGGATAGGGAAAATAGGCCAACGAGTTCGGCGCAAATGAGCGTTGGTGGATTTCCACTTTGTTAAGCTGGGCTTTCATCTCTTGCTTGAGATTCTCCTTTAGCATGGCTTCGATCTCTTCAACGGAAGGCCGGATTCCTTTGAAGGTAAATGTCAGCAGCGCCTGATGGATCCGGATGGCCAGGTCCGGGACCAATGTCGGCGAAGCCGGATCGAGGTTCTCTTTGAATTTCTCGATGCGGTTCCACTCGGGACTTTTAAACGCGTCTTTTAATCCCAACCTTTGCACCTGGGCAAAAAAACGTTCGTCATTTAACACCGCGAGCGCATTTTGAAAAAACATATTCGGCCGCGATGGCCAGCCATAGCCGGCTTGCGTGTCCATTTGCTCGCGCGTGGCCTCGGATGAATAATCAAGATTTGAAAACTTCTCGCCGGCCTGATGTTTAACAACCCCGTCCTCGATAAATTCTTTAGGCAGCCACTTGTAGCGTGGATGCGACGGCCTGCCGGAGAAATACTGGATCACGCCATCCAGTTCGGCATCGGCATTGCCATTTCGCAGAATCATCATCCGGCCCTGGCTCTGGGGCTTAGTGCTGGCATTGAAAAATACTTCGTTATTTGGATTCCAGGAAGCGCGGTCAAAACTCATATGCAAATGATCATCGTCACTGCCGTAGGCTCCCGGCCAGAAAAAATAGGTTCCCCAAATCGGCCTGGTCACCGTGCCATGGCAAGCCTGACAAACTTTTGGGTTTGGGGTTGAGATCAAAAGCTGGTCATTTTCCAGCGCGATTTCGCCCGGTTCCAAATGAATTTTGGCTCGATCGAAGCCTGGATATTTAAAGACGACGGCGCGAAATAAAAAAGACTGACTCGAAGGCGAATACTCCACCGTCTCAAAGCCCATCCCTCCCCGCATGTTCTGATTGCCATTAAAAGCCAAAATGAATTTGGCCTCCGCGCCAAACACAATCACCCGTGGCTCGGTAAAGCTTGATTCCTGTAAGCTCAAGCTGTTGTACAGCATGGTGCGGAAGCGAAAAAATTTAGGATACGCGGCGACCAATTCCGGCAGCGCGCGCTCGACCGACTGGATCTTCTTATCAATCAAGATTTTTTGGAAATCCAAAAACCCCATCTTCGGAACGGCCGGAGTGGCGAACGCAACATTAGCGAGTAAATTCCAAAAGACAAACGCTAGACAGCACAAACGCCCCACTCCATCCCCCAATCAAACTGTACCTAAGAATTTATGGTCGCACCAAATCAGTGTCAAACCACCATTCCAAATGGCGACACCCGAACATCGGAAGTGCTTACAGATAAACGCGATCGACGGTTTCGGGCGCATCAAAACAGTCCGGGGGACTGTTTTGATGCGACGTCGTGCCCAACGCCTCGGCTCGCGCAGCGAGGCATGGCAAAGGGCGGAGGCGCAGCCGACTGCCCCGTCAACAAGTGCTACGGACAAAAAATCAGGGCAACTGAGGTGTGCAGGATAATCAAAGAAAAATGGGGCGATCGACGGGGCTTGAACCCGCGACCAAGAGAATCACAATCTCCTACTCTACCAACTGAGCTACGACCGCCACAAACGTATTGGAACCATCGGTTATAGGTTAATTCGTGGCCCTAGCGCAACGACTTAATGCGCCGCGGAGAGATGGTTAATAATCGCAGTCTTTTACGGCGTAGCCGCTGGAGGCTGGGCAGACGCTAGCGGCTGCGGCTGGGAGCTTGGTTTCTTCAGCCCAGTGGCCATTGCCGTTGCACCGCTTGCGCACGCAATCGCCGCCTACTTTTTGCCAGGCGCATTGGTTGAAGTAGCCCTTGGGGCGGTCGCAGATTTCGGCTTCTGAGGTGTTCTTTTTCTTGGCGCGGGCTACGTCCACACGCGAATCAAATTCCAAGTCGCGCAATTTATCGGCTGGAATTTTATAAACCGGAGACAAAGTGCCGCCTTCGAAAAATTCGCCCATATCTTTGGCTTTCGGATCTTTAGGTACCGTTGTGAAAGTGGCGCCTTCACCGCGTGTCAGTTCGTGTTTGTCCTTGGCCTTCAAGCCGCCGAAGACCACTTTGCCCTCGATCGCTTCGATCCGGGTTTCAAGTTGCGCGCCCAGCGTGTGCTCGATCACGAAATCGGTGCCGCGCACGCCGGCCACCGCGCCTTTGGTTTCCACCTTAAAGAATGAGGTCTTACCGTTGTACTTTTGCTCCACCTGATTGCGGATTTTTCCCTTAATCAGCTGCAGCAGCGCTTTGCGCGCGCCCGCATCTTTTTGATCTTTGAATTCCTTCACCTTCACTTCGGTGTCGGCATGCACATGCATCTTGTTGCCGCCGTCAAACTCCACTAAGGCGGCGCCGTCGTTTCCGGCCACAACCGTGTCGGTCTCGCGAATCACGCCTTCTTTACCCAGCACCACGGACTTGCCGTCGGCATTGACGATATTCACTGAGCCCTTTATCACCTTCACCGTGCC
>JANMVK010000824.1:0-7981 GCA_031392725.1 Pseudobdellovibrionaceae bacterium | reverse complement strand
CACCGCGACGACCGCGGGAGGCAGGCCGCGCTCGTGAATGGGAAAGTGCCCTATCTGTCGGCTGTGCATCTCACCCCATGCCCCTAGCGGTTCAAGCAGAATCAAAACTCCTGAGACGCCCACGCACGCGATAGCAATCGTAACTGTGCCCACAGCAAATTCCTTCACTGGAAACCTCCATATTAGGTTGTGCTGCTGGAAGAAAAGCAAACGCAGCATTGACCGCTTTCCCCTTCACGACCGCATCAAGTATCTGCGTATGAAGCGGGAGCTCACGCAGGCGGCGCTGTCAAAAGTTGCGGGGGTGAGCCAGTCGACCATCGCGCAGATTGAGAGTGGCTCGAAAGATCCCTCGTTTACCACTTTGGTGAAATTATCGGCGGCGCTGGATTGCCATATCGCGGTTTTGTTTTCGTCGGATGAGGTGCATGTGTTTGATATGAAACGGCTGCGCAAGAAGTATGGCAGCGTGGATAAGTTAAATGAGACTCTTTACCATTCGTTCGGGCGTGTGATTGATTTTGCGCGAGAGATTGGGTTTTTGAAATAGCCGGTCCCCGGCCTTTGCGGCCGGGATTCGATTCTCAGTTCGTCCATATCTATTCCTCTACAAGTCCCGGGACTTGCATTGTTAAGGCTCCACTGGAGTTCTTGACTTGTACTCCAATTTGGAGTACAAATGAATGTAGACCGACGATCGGCTGTAGTTTGGAAAGATAAGGTCGACAAACAACTTCGCCAGCTACCCAAACCGATTCGCCTCAAGTTTGCCGATTGGGTCCATTGGGTTTCGACAATTGGAGTTCGTGCGGTGAGGAAAAGACCGGGCCTGCACGATGAACCCTTGCAGGGCGCAAGGTTCGGTCAACGGTCGGTTAAATTAAACCGGGCTTACCGGCTTTTTTATATTGAGCACAGAAATGAGCATGGGACCTTTTTAGAAGTGATCGAGGTGAACAAACATGACTACTAAAAAATGGTATGGAATTGAAGATCTTGAGAAAGAATTTGGCCCCCCCACCTTTGCAGGTATCATGAGGGCCTTTCGCTGGGCCGATGGGGCCACGCAAACCGACTATGCCAAACGGCTAAAGCTTTCGCGCGCCAATCTCTGTGATATTGAAAAGGGCCGCAAATTTGTTTCTCTTGAGCGTGCGGCTAAGATTGCCAAAATGCTGGGCGTTGCCGAAAAACCCCTTATCCAGCTGGCGCTTCAAGATTCCCTTAGGTCCGCCCGACTAAAATATATGGTTGAACTCAAAGAAGTCTCTTAACGCGACGTTTAGCCGCGGCGGAAGTGAACGGACAGAGGGGCTACTTGGCAACGCCGAGGATGTGAACTCGAAACTCTTTCGCTACCCTCACCAACTCGTCCGCCTCATGGGTCGAAACTACGTCGGCCTGGTGGTAATCGATTTTGTTGCGTTTTTTGCGGGCGGAGTTAAAAAACGAGGCAAAGCGCTTCGCATCCGGCTCCAACAGTTCTTTGAGCTATTCGTTGAGCGAGTCATCACTAGGCTCGACCTTTTCGAGAAATCCTCTTTCCAAATTCCGCTTCAAGCTCATTCAGATTCCCCTTAAGGAAAATCTTTCTGCCACTCATCACCGTTTTTAAAAATGAATTTCCCGCCTTTAGCTTTTGCGTAAATTCTTTTTGTGGATAGATGGTTGGATTCACCGGACGAAGCAAAATTTTTTCAGTTTTCTCGAGCGAATCAAAGATGTCCATCATTCCCAGTTGCCCGATAATCATCACGTCCACATCACTCTCGGACATCGCCTCCCCGCGCGCTACCGAGCCGAATATGAATGCGTAGTCTATGTTATCAAAATGTTTTTTAAGAGCGCTCCTAACCACATCCGCCACACCCGTGGTCTTGATCAGCAGACTCTGCAACTCCTCCAACACCGGGCAGCTTGGGCTCACTTGATAATAAACCCGGTTGCCGTCCT
Organism: Pseudobdellovibrionaceae bacterium; assembly: GCA_031392725.1. Taxonomy (GTDB): domain Bacteria; phylum Bdellovibrionota; class Bdellovibrionia; order Bdellovibrionales; family UBA1609; genus JALHOQ01. Next base: position 6,028 of record JANMVK010000824.1, on the reverse strand, counting down.
TGCGGGTTAAGAGCAAGTCACAGGCCACCAGCGAGGCCAATTCCATTTGCAACGACGAGGGCGGGCGTCCGATATGCGACGCTAAGTCGGACAGGTACCACCACTTTTTGGGGTGAAGCACGACAGCTGCTAAAACTTCTTGCCGGGTCTTTGAGAATAGAGCGTCCATGATCGACTTACGCATATTACGTAAGATTATACGGGTTTTACGTAATATGCAAGGCGATGCGTCAATGGTCGGGCTGGCCGTTTACTCCGGAGTTTCCGCCACGACCTGCACGGCCGGCAGGCGGTTTTTAATTTTATCATAGAGCCGTGCGTTCACACGGTACATTTCATCGACCTGTTCGTTGGCCACGCGCTTTTTATCCACATGCTTTTTCTTGCGGGTGTGAAGTTTTGCGACCTGCGCGGTGAGCTGGGCTTTCTTTTTCATTTCGACCACGCGCTGCTCGTCGATCTTTTTCAATTCGGCCCGTTCCTCGTCGTCGGATTTGGCATTGAGGGCTTCGTGAAGCGCGAGTTGCTCACTGACTTTGGCCAGCTCGGCGGCTAATTCCGCTTCGGTTTTTTGTAGGACTGCCGCTCGGGCGCGGGCTTGCTCGGTCACGGCCTGTTGTTCCGCTAGTTCTTGTCTTGCGGCTTTTAATTGAATATCGAGGGATTTAATATGGCGCGCGCGTTCAGCGCTGACCTTTTCCAGATTGGCGATTTCATCTCCGAGTTCATTTTTCGTATTGATGGCCACGCGCAGCTGTTTTTGTTTAACCGCGACTTGGTCAAACTCATCCTCACCGCCGGCGGCAAATGCCACGCTCGACGCCAGGACTATGGAAACTAAAACCCCCGTAAACATGCTTGATAACCCCTTGTAATGATTTTAGCGCAAGGCGGATATTTCGGCGACGGTGGGCTGATGGATGTTTCAATTTGAGTCATTATTGAAGGTAACCTGTGGGTACACAGTGGGTGACGATCACCAAGGCCAACCGCGAAGCGAGGCGGTAGCAACCTGCGCCTCTTGCTGGAATTCGTCTTCTTCATCGGCTGATGAGAAATACCATTGGTTGGTCGGGCGCCGCGTGGCTGGTTGCGTGCGGGGCACTGGTGGTGACCAGAAACCATCGGCTCGAGGGGGAGCTGGGCGCGCCGGTTGCGCTTGTGCAACAACGATTGGCCGCTGGGTGGGTCGCGCTGCTGGCTGTGCTGTCACTCGCGGCGCGGGCCGCGCCACTGGCGGTTCAACACTCGCAACTTGCACGCCGCCGCTGGGCAACTGCAATCGCGCCATCAACATTTGTCTGGCTGCCGGCTGGCAGCTCGCTAATGTGCCGTTGGCTCGGAATACATCACGTGAGAAGAATGCGAAGGCTCGCTTGCAGCCGCCGTCTCCTCCGCTTAATAATTCTGGATGCGTGATAAACGCGGCGAATACCTCGGCGAATTCTTCTAATGTGTTTTTCTTGGAGTATGAGGTCGGCTGACAACGGCCGACTAGGCGATTGTATGCGGAATAAAATTCCTCGCGTGTGCCGGGATAGACCGCATGCCCTACCCGATGTCCTAACTCGTGCATCAAGTGCGCGACGTTGTTTGGTGCGCAGCTCTTTCCCGAAGACAAACAACGGTTCATGGAAATTAAATGCATCCCCTTGCGCACACCATTGTAAGACGAATAGCCTTTTCGGGCGGCGAAAGTAAACTGCACGTTCGAGGCAAATCCCACAACTCCACCCAGTAAAGCCGAGGCTTGCGTTAAACCGTTGGCCATGGCCATCCGCTCAACCGGCAACGCAGAGATTAAAATAATATTATGTGAGCGGAGAATTTCATCAGCGGAGGGAACCGAATGAACAGCCTTGATTACGCAGCGGCCGCTCATGGCGACTGCCTCCCGCTTCATCACTTGTGGCGCCGCGTTTGCGAACAATGGGGCGCAGGATAAGCGGGCAAACACAACAGATACTATTGTGATTTTTGCCAGTTTCAGCCAAAAATTGTCTTGGGAATCCTCCTCACAACGCCCGCGGACTGCGGCAACGCCTTCAAAAGCACAATATTGCATTCCATGTGCCCCGCCATTAGACTCTAAAGCGATGACAAATTTTAGAAATGTACGTTTTAAAAAATTAATTAGCGACTTGAGCCAAGATCCTAAGATTAAAGCCGCGATCGAAAAGATCACGGAGAAATCCCAGGTCGGCCAGCACGTGAAAGCGCTTAAAGACTTTTTGCCCTTTATCACCAAACTTGCCAAGTTTGGCGGCAAAAAAACCGCAATGGTCGGCCAGCATCTGACGTTGATCATATTTTTATTTGAACTGAGTGTTTTGCTAAAGACTAATGTTTTCGACCGGCCGGAAGTGCGGAAGTTTTTTAGTGAAAACTGGGGCGTCGTGCAAAAGCGCGTCGCCGCTATGTACCTGTTCTGCTCGAACTACGTTAAACTGCAGCTTAGCCGCCGCCGCCGTGACCCTGCTGCGGATAAAAGTCCCGAGAGTTGAAGCCGCTCTGTTGCAGGCGGGCCTTGCGGCGCGCGGCCTGGCGCGGAGTCATCACATGAATCGCGTTCACATTATAACCTAAACCAATACCCACGCTGGAATTACACAGAGTTTTTAAGTAAACCTGGCCGGATGCGCCGAAACGGTTGCTTAAGGTCACGGCCACACCGCTGCCGATTGCTGCCTGATGAGTTAGCACTTGCAGGTTGGCGTATGATAAACGCGAAGTCTAACCCTTCCACTCGAGCCGAGAGCTTACAGCCCCATAAAACAGTTGCGGGATGTCCTTGTGCTAAAGCCGTGCCGCGGTGGCGGCCGCCTAAAACTTAAACCATCTTAAATCACTCACCATTTGCGGCCACTCCAGCCACTTTGCGGCATGAGCGTTTGACTTCGTCTGCCGCCGACCTACGATTAACCTCAAACGTTCCCCAAATAAGGAGATTTTGGAATGCGCGCTCTATTTTTACTACTCGCTTCGCTCACCTTTTCAGGAGCCCACGCTCTTAACATAAACCAAATCATCATGCCCCCGGCCGGCACCCCGGGAAAAGTAAAACTGATCGTCACCCCCGGTGAAATCACCAATCTAGGTAAACTGGATTTGATGATCGTGGTGGATGATTCTGGCAGCATGGCCGATCACCAAACAATTTTGTCGCGCAACGTGCCGGCCCTCGCCGCCAAGCTCGCGCAGTTCTCATCCCTTCAAGTCGGTGTGACCACCAGCTCGATGGATGACCGCAGCCGCCCCGGCGCCAAAGGCAAATTCCTCGGTACCCCCGCGGTGCTGACCAATGCCTTGCCGAACTTCAAAGACCTGCTCGCGGCCCGGTTAAAGGTCGGCATCAACGGCAGCGCGGAGGAAATGTTTTTCGCTCCCATTATCGCCGCCCTAACTCCGCCGTTGAGCAACACGATTAACGCCGGCTTTTTGCGGCCCGATGCTCACTTGGGCGTGGTCATCGTGACCGACACCGATGATCAATCACCCGGAATCACGCCGGAAGAAATGATCATCCAGCTCGCCACCCTGAAAGAGCGCGCGTACTCGTTGATCACGTTCTTCGCCGATCCCAAGGACAGCCGCTGCTCCAGTCAAATGCCCGGCAAAATGCCCGAGCGTTTGCAACTGGCCAACTACATGGCGCAAGGTTCGATGTTCAATATCTGCGAGGGAAAATTCGCTGAAGGAATTTCCGATGTGGCCAACAAAGTCGAGCGCGAGTTAACGCGCAAAATCCCGTTGCCGATGAAACCCGACATCACCACCCTGACCGTGGTCTACGGCGCGCTTACTTTTCCCGCGGGTGATGCTCAAAACGGCTGGACTTACGAGGAGCCCACCAACACTTTGATCTTGGGTGAGAAAGTGGACTTCAATACGTTGCCGGCCGCGGATCTAGTTATTTCATTTACCGTCAAATAAAATATTAATTTGAGACTCGGGAATATTCCCTCGTAAATAACCAACTTGGTCCTGCCTCTCCGGCAGGACCGTATTTCCTAATTCCCTATTAATTTTTTTACGGGCACAAAAGAATATTGCGGGTGTTGCAGCAGGATATCCGGCCCGCGGCATCGAGTTTCACCCACACCGGCACCGCGCGTGTTTTAAGTTTTTGCACATTGCTGCCGATTCCCCTATGAACCATTTCCACATTGATTTCGACGACGTTAGGCGTGGCCGTATCGGGAAAATTTATGAATACACGCGAGACGGAAATTGAAGATTCACCGCTGCCGCCAAAGGCGATGATCTCCTGTCGGACCGTTTCCGGATTAAAACCCTGAGTAGGAACGCCTTCCACCGCGGTGTCCATGGGAGCGCCCGGCCCCGCCGCCGCCCCTACATAATATAACCTGTTAGGAAGATCGAACGGTTGAGCTCTAGTTCCAGGAGTTAAGCCCCTCAGATTGGCGTTGCAAGTGGCCACATCCGCCAGAGCGAAACGCACCTCTTGCATGGCATCCATGGCTTTGATCACATTCTGAAACGACGCCGCCATATCGCGCGACATATCGAGCAGCTTAAACACCGCCAGTAAAATCACCGAGACGATGCTAAGGCCGATCATCACCAATATCAGAGATTGTCCTTTTTGCGAGGATTTCATCGCTTCCCGGATTGCAGGGTTTCCGCGAGCTTGTTGAGGGAATCGCGCAGCTCCATCATCTCATCGCCATCACGCAAGTGAACGCGCGAGGTGAAATCACCTTTGATCATATTGTCGATATGGCGCTGGATGGGAATCAGAGGGCCGTAATAGCGGTGACTGCGTTTTACGATTAGAAACAGCACCAACAAAGCCAAAGCGATCAGAGTGAAGGCAACTAAACCCAGCGCCGGCACCAGGGAATTTCTAAAAATACTGGCGACCTCGGCGTCGACGCCGGTCATATCACTCCACCGTTCAATAAAACCCCGGAGTGAAATCACCACGCTGATGACTAATGCGAAGGTGATAAGGACCGCCCACCCGGTGATGGACGCGGCCATCCGAAGTTGTTCGCGCGGCCGGACCACGAGTCCAAGAATTGATCGTCGATTGTCTTTTCTATTCATTACTTTTAAGCCTAAAATAGGAATCTGAATGAATCAACGAGGTATGACCTTAATTTCCGCGATGATGAGCGTGTCCATCTCGGCCATCACCATGGTTACCACTTTTAAATTAGTGGACATGGCGGTCGAGGTGTTCGCCACTCTTCAAGGCACCGTGCGCGCCATTGACACTGTGCACGAGATTCGTTTTGCCATCGGCCAGTCGAGAATTTGCACTCTGAATTTTAACGATGTGACTTTGAACGCAGCCCCGGTATCGGTCACGCGCAAATTGTATTATCCAAATCCCGCGAACCCGTCACAAAAAAGCGCTCTGGAGATCGGCGCCGTCGACACCGAAGGCACCATCGTGAGAATCGCCGCTTTGACTTTACGGCGCGAGGCCGGTTCCTCCAATCTCGCTTATTTAGAAATCGACATGAACCGCACGAAAGGCGCGGGCTCGCTGCCATTGCGCAAACGGGTGATTCCCATGCTGGTGCACACCGACGCCGCGAACCGCATCACCTGTTGCAGCACTATGGAAGTGGATCAGTGCGCGGAAGACATCAATGTGTTTGCGCCTCCCGGTTGCGGCGGAAATTATTGCGCCTGTGGTAGCAGGACTGGGCTGGGCGTAAATATTTGCGGAGTGCCGCCTCCGGCCAGCGCGAACGCGGTTTGTGTAGCCAATGGATATTCGCGGTCGACCACCGCAACCCTAAGGGCCCTGAGTGGCGGACAGACAATTTGCAATCCCGGCACCACGGTCTGCTGGCCCGCAGTCGCCGGCTGTGATGCCTGTGAGGTGGTAACATGCGAAAATTAAATTCTAACGGAGTTTCCATAGTCGCGGCGCTGATCAGCATCGCCATCGTCAGCATTGTCGCCATCACGGTGATAAATTTGATCGGAATTTCGGGCGATGTGCTGACTTCGTTTCAAAGTTCAATTCGCGCCATGGATGCGGCTCAAGAAG
>JANMVK010000773.1:0-13825 GCA_031392725.1 Pseudobdellovibrionaceae bacterium | reverse complement strand
GGTGTCGAGTCAGTCATCTTCGCGCTTCGGTAGCGGCTCATGCTTTCCCGAGAGGGGTTTTGGGCGAAATCGGGGCGCCATAAGGGTTCGAAAATGTATGAGTGATTCTGTTCAGATGGGGCGCCGGCCGTGGGCGCGGCGGTGAAATTATCGTCATTTCCCTCGAGGAATTGAGCCAAAATGTCGCGGAAAGTCTTCTCCATATGTATGTGATTTCGGAAATTTAGGGGCAATCCCTAAGGCAAACAGGACCATTCCTGGCCCACGCAAGAGGCGTTTTTTGGGTATTGCCCGACGGACAACGCACTTCCCAGAGGGGAAAATCACGAGTTACGCCTTCGGCGTGAATGAAGAAATCGTATTTTATCTGTATTTTTCTTTGGACATGCTGGACCTTTTCGTTATCATCAGTCGGGTAAGGCCAACAATTAACTAACATCCAAAGCAATTTGGGAGGGTATCTAAGATGGCAACGAAGAAGAAGAAAGCTACTAAAAAGGCTACCAAGAAAATGAAGACTACTAAGAAGACGACTAAAAAAGCCGCCGGCAAACGTAAGCCGAACGCCGCTTTTATGAAGCCGTTGACTCCGAGCGCGGCACTTGCCGAAGTCGTTGGAGCCGCTCCGCTTCCCCGCACCCAAGTTGTTAAGAAATTATGGGCTTATATCAAGCGCCATGATCTCCAAGACAGCAAAAATCGCCGCAACATCAATGCCGATGCAAAACTTCGCGCTGTGTTCGGTAAGAACACCGTTTCAATGTTTGAAATGACGAAGTTGGTTTCGAAGCATTTACGCGGTTAGTTTTGATATTGGTCGCTCACTCGTGTGGGCTTCCGATTTAGACAGACCCACGGCTGAACAGGTCGTGGGTTTTTTTATTTTTCCCCGGTTTAAAAATTCCGAAAAAAACCAGCTTACACTCAAGAAGGCCAAGTTGCCCACGACCCTGGCTCCCAAGGGCCGGTGTGGACAAATTGGCTTACTCTTCTGTCGCTTGAACCAAAGTTATCCACGCCGGGCCCTCGGGAGCCCAGGGTGTGGGTAACTTTGGTTCTCCACGATCTCTTCTTCTTTCCTCATTCCAAAGATTTAATTATTTGTAAGGAGAAATTAGGGAGCGATGGGGGTACAAGAACACAATGAAAAGGCAGTTCCAACATTCGTTCTTAGACAAAGCTCTCGAGAAACCAGCTGACAGCTTTGGCGGGTCGCTGCTCAAAGGAAATCCAAAAGGCAAACGACCCTTGGAATCAAAACTCCCTATCAATCTCACTCTAAGAGCCACAAAGAGCGTGTTACGCCTGCATAAGACCTTTAAAGCCGTGGAAGACACCATTGATAGGACCGCCCGAAAACACGGGGTGACCATCTATAAACGCGCGAATGTAGGGAATCACCTTCACATCCTCCTAAAAATCTCCAGTGTTCGCAGGTGGGCGGCCTTTATTCGGGAGCTGACGGGGCGCATCGCCCAAATTATCGGCGCACTGATAGGAATGGCAGCCGGCACGAAGTTTTGGCTTTACCGGCCCCATACCCGCATTGTGCAAGGTTGGCAGAAGGCCTTTGATATTGCGAAAAAGTACATTTATTTGAATCAACTCGAGGCCAATGGCTTTATCTCGCGGAAGGAGATCAAGGCTCTTAAAGATATGCGGCTGATTTGGCAGGACGGCTGAGTCTGCCACTGATCCGTCAAAGCGGTGTTTGGCGAAGGCGATTTTTTTGAGCAGCTTTAAAGCCTGAGTCCCAATTCCCTGCCCCAACGTTCCGGCGCGACGATCTTCCGCCAATCCAGTGCCATTGAAATTACTTCAGGCTTGTCGAGCAAAAAACGCGCGCGATTCAGCAGGTTTCGGTATTTTCCGGGGAGAATCTAAAGAACTACAGGGGAATTTAACCGTTTAGCGTCTGGGAATAGTCTTTGCTAATAGGTCGACCAAAGGGTCCCGAGCCAAGGATAGGAGTGCGGACATGTCGAAAGTCGTAAAGACAAATGCGGACAGGTTAAGTGTGGGTTGGATGCTGGCTGGAATGCTGGTTTTCTCGCTTTCTCATCCGGCCGGGGCCCTTGACCTAAATAGCGAAATCAAGCGCCAGAATCAAACCTCGAATGAAATAGGCAACACTCTCGGTCGCGACCGAGGCGCGGTGGAACCTAAATTGCCGGGCAAACCGGCCCGACCGAAAAAGCCGCTGCCGTCCCTCGACGAAGCCGATATGCAGGATGACTATAAGGTTGAGTTAGTTCCAATAAAGCGCGATAAATCTACTTAAGATGATCTTGTTTTTTATATTTATGTTTCACGGCGTCTGGGCTGAGGACACTTGTCCCGCGCCTGATAAATTCAAATACCAATCAACCGAACTCAAATTAAATCTCGACGGCAACGGCAAGCCCGATGTGGTGGCGGTGTTCGCGGCCGGTGAGGGTGACAAAGCCTGTTCGCGCAAAGCCCTAATTCTCGACGCGCCGGAGCCGATTCCGCTGCCTAAGCCCGAGCAATGGCTAACCCCGACCTATTTCAGCGACCCCGCTTTAAGCGTCAATGTGATGAGCTCCGAGAAACGCACGGTGGGTGACCGCGATCTGCTTTATTTCACCGAAGAGATCGGCGATTACGCCGCACACTCATATTATTCGGCGGATGCGGGAAAATTTAAGCGCGCGCTGGTGTTGTCGCACAACCACTTCGACGGTCAAATCAGCGAAAAGTATGACAGCAAAAAGCAAAAGCTGGCGGTGCGGATTTTTAATGAAGGCGAGTTTGAACTCGACGGAACTAAAGTCGATCTTGAGCAGCGCGCGCTTAAAGCCCGGTGCCGGGTGCGCGAGCTGTATATTGAGCTTAAATATGAATGGGATCGCAAGGATCGCAAATTCAAGGAAGTCGACCAGGGTTGTGTAATGGGGTCGGCCATCGATTGACCCCCGCGTCAGGGGCGTGATAGCTTAGTATTATGAAGCCCCTTTCCATGGATGAAATTTCCAAAATGCGAGCCGCCGGAAAACTAGCCGCGCGCACGCTGGAACACGCCGCTAAATTTGTTAAAGCCGGCATTAGCACCAACGAAATCGATAAAATTGTCCATGACTACACTCTCAGCAACGGGGCCCTTCCCGCGCCGCTTGGCTATCATGGCTTTCCTAAATCGATGTGCACGTCAGTCAATGCCTGCATATGCCATGGCGTGCCCGACAACACGATTTTAAAAAACGGGGACTTGATCAATATCGACGTCACCTGCATCCTCGACGGCTATCACGGCGACACATCTAAAACGGTTTTTGTCGGCAAGGTTTCCGACGAGGCCAAGGATCTCACCGACTGCGCGGAAAAAGCTATGTGGAAAGGCATTGAGGAAGTTAAACCCCTAGCCACCACCGGCGATATCGGATTTGCCATTAATAAACTGGTCACCAAACGCGGCTTCTTTGTGGTGCGCGAAATCGGCGGCCACGGCATCGGCAAGATCTTTCACGACGACCCCTTTGTTCCCTCGCATGGCAAAAAAGGCCGAGGACCCAAGCTCCAGCCCTGGTGCTGCATCACGGTAGAGCCCATGGTAAACCAAACAGACGCTGATTTAGAGGAATTCGATATTCCGGGCTCCACCATTAAGTACTATTTAACCGGCGACCGCACCCTGTCGGCCCAGTTTGAGCACACGGTTCTCGTGACTGACCGCGGTTACGAGATCATGACTTTGCCTTAACCGGTAAATTAGCTTTAAAATCATTTTTTATAAATCAACCGAGGTGTTTTTATGCGTGAGGTTCCCAATATGAAAGCCAGCAAAAGTAAAGCGTCCAAACCCATGATAGCCAAAGGCAAGCCGGGCAAGTCTTTGATGATGACGAAAAACAAGGTGGACTACCGCGTATGTGAAGCGGCGATGACCGATCCTAAAAAATTCGAAGAACTGGCGCGCTGGGGCCGCGAGGAAATCAATATCGCGCAAAGTGAAATGCCGGGCCTGATGGCGTTGCGCAAAGAATTCGGCAAAATTAAACCGTTGAAAGACGCCAAGATCGCCGGTTGCTTGCATATGACCATTCAAACCGCGGTGCTGATTGAAACTTTGATCGAGCTCGGCGCTAAAATCCGCTGGAGCTCCTGCAATATTTTTTCCACGCAGGATCATGCGGCGGTCGCCATGGCAGCAGCCGGGGTTCCCGTTTTTGCTTGGAAGGGCGAGACCGTTGAGGAAGCCAACTGGTGCATCGAGCAGACCATCGAGGGCTGGGGTCCGGAAGGTTTTGATTTGATTCTCGACGACGGCGGCGATTTAACTAATATGATGCATGAGTCGCGCTATGCGAAAGTGATGAAGGACATTATCGGCATCACCGAAGAAACCACCACAGGCGTGCATAATCTTGAGAAATTGCATCGCGCGAAAAAATTGAAAGCTCCGGCGATCAATATCAATGACTCTGTGACAAAATCTAAATTCGACAACTTGTACGGCTGCCGCGAATCCTTAGCGGACGGAATCAAACGTGCCACGGATGTGATGCTCGCGGGCAAAGTGATCGCGATCGCCGGTTACGGCGATGTGGGCAAAGGCTGCGCGCACTCGATGAAGTCCTACGGCGGCCGCGTGCTGATCTCCGAAATCGATCCGATCTGCGCGTTGCAGGCGGCGATGGAAGGTTATGAAGTCACCACCATGGATGAAGCTTGTGAGAAGGCTGACATTTTTGTCACCGCCACGGGCTGCCTCGACATCATCACCGAGAAACATTTCAAGAAGATGAAAACGGGCGCCATCGTGTGCAACATCGGCCACTTCGATATTGAAATCGATATGGCCTGGCTGAGTAAGAATTCCAAAGAACGCGAAATCAAACCGCAAGTGGACATTCACACATTTAAGGACGGCCGCTAAATCATCGTGCTGTCTAAGGGCCGCCTCGTGAATCTCGGTTGCGCCACCGGGCATCCGTCGTTTGTGATGTCCAATTCGTTCACCAACCAAGTGCTCGCGCAATTGGATTTGTGGACCAACAAAGGCAAATACCAAGACATCGGCGTTTACCGTTTGCCCAAAGAGCTCGACGAAAAAGTCGCCGCTCTTCACTTGGAAAAAATCGGCGTGAAGCTAACCACCCTCACCGACAAACAGGCCAAGTACCTGGACGTCGATGCGAAAAAAGGCCCTTTCAAACCGGATCACTACAGGTACTAATTTTTGACGCACCGAAAAGCGTCCGTCACATTTTTGCAACCCAGTGCGATAGTTTTAGCTCTATTGCTTTCCGGCTCCGTGTTTGGAGCCGAGAAGGCAAATGATCGCAAGCCGGCGCAATCGGTGGAAGTGTACGATACGCCTGAAGCCGCGGCGAAAGCTGCGGGGTGGACCACGGATAACAAGCAACAGCCGGCAGCCGCTGCACAACCAACCGAAAAGCCCGCCGATCCCGCGCCCGCCACCGAAAGTAATCACAAACGCTGGCTGTTCTCCGCCGTGCTCTCACCCTTTGATCAATGGATCGCGGGAAAATACGGCTTTATGATCACTTATATGCCGGATCCGAATACGGCTTACGAATTTGAATATCTGCGCGGCAGTTATGGTTTTGATTTGTTAGGCGAGGAGCTTGGCACCGCCGTTGAACAGCGCGCCTCCATATTTACCCGCTACTTTCTCACCGAAAGCTTCAACTACCACGCGGGTATTAATTATGATCACCTCGACGTCACACTTAAGGACAACTTCACCAACACCGTCACCACCTCAAGCGGCGAGGACTATACCTATGTGGAGCTCGCCACTCTGGGCGTGACCATTGGGGTGGGCAACCGTTGGCGCACCGACAGCGGCATTGAGATCGGAGTCGACTGGCTGCAATTGCAAATGCCCATGATCAGACTGAAGCAATATTCCCCCTTTATTGACCTGTCCGGAGACGTCGAAAAAAGTGACGCCGTAAGGGATGCCGTGCTCAATGTTCGCGACAAACCGCGATTTGCTGCCCTTAAATTCCAAGCCGGTATCTCATTCTGAGAATTCGTTAAATAAATCGACAGTGTTTAGCTTCTGTTCACCTTAAAAATCTCATTACGAATAGGTCCACTTTGAAACGGCCTTGGGTTTGCTCATTGAGTGAAGGTGTCGGGGGACAGAGGGGAAATGAATTTGAGTGGACTAAAATTTTTCCAAGTTATGTGCTTCTTACTTCTCCTCGGACTGTTGTGCGCCGGTTGCAGCAGCAATCTTGGGCGCCCGGTGAACAGCGCCAATCAAGGAACTCAGGCCGCTTCAAATAACGGAGTGAATCCCAACGCCGATCCCGCAATTGAACGCACTGTCGAACAGGTTATTAAAAGTATCCAACCCACTCTCGCCGTCCGGGGTTTATCGTGTCTTTTGTGTCACGCCGACATTCGCTCCAATGTCGTGAGCGATTTCGGTTACGGCAATACCTGGTACCTCGGTGGCGAGGGTGCTACCCTAGATGGCACCCAGACCTGGTTCAATAATTTGGCCAGCACTTGGCAATCCGCCCGCAATATCAACGGCACCGTTTACATTCCCAATGCGGATGTGACCCGGTCGGCACAAAATGGTTTAGGCGCCAATTTCGCGGCCGCCCCTTTGATAAAACTCAAAGACCTGATGAGCACGCCTTATGCGCCCACTTGGAATTTTGACAACGATCCCGCGCAAATTGGAAAAGCCATGGATCTAAAAATCACGCCGGCTGCTGGCCAAGAGAAACTCGTAGTGAAAAGCAAAATCGTGATTCGCGCGCCGGACGAGAGTGAGATCAATGCGCTCCCTAATAACAATCCGTTTTTAAATAAAGGCGCCTACTTTATGAACGACGAAACCCAGGTCTTGCAATGCGACGGCAAAGATCTCGTGGTGAAGGGCGCCCTTTACCTGCGCAAATTGCAGGTCAATGCCGCCGGCGGCTGCCGGATTTACGTTACAGGATCGATATTTATTGAAAATGCCATTACGTACGTTGGCGCTGGTACCTACCCTAATCTCCAACTTACCAGCGCCAACGGAATTTTTATGGGAATCAACCTGGCCCAGCTTAAAAACCGGCTGCAGGTGGATCATCGTGGAGTTCAGCTCGGTTGGAGTTTGCGCTCTTACATGGACCGGGCCAATCAGGCCGTCGCGGAAGCCACCGCCATTGGCTCACTTAAAGACGCTCAAGATGTAAGCCCGCGCGTGTCGGTGGATTACACGGGGGTACTGTTGAATGCGCCGATGGTGCACAGCCGTTACTTAGGAAAAATCCAGGGCACGATCATCAGTGAGGCGGCGCTGTTCGCCCTCGGTGAGTTTCATTTTGTGTTTGATCCGGTGTTTACCAAGGTCGATGTGCTGCCTTTGCTGATCAAGCCGATTCTTGAGGTTCAGTAAAATTCCGGGATCTCAAATCGAGAAGATGCTCAACATCTCGACACTGTCGTAGTTGTATTCGCGCGGCTCGCGCCAATTCCGCCCACCCCAATCCCGCAGGCATCGGCCTTGCTACTCTATTCATTAGGGAATTTTCAAAAAGGGACGTGTATGAGCCAAGCGAATCAGATTAAAACGGCCATGTTATTCCGGGTCCGCATCACACTGAACAAGGACGAGCCTAAAATCGCCTATGTTCCCCTTGAGAAATTCAACGTGGGCTCAGCAAGCAACCTTCCCGTGGTCATAAAAGACAAATCCATTGAGGGCCAGCATCTGGCCGTCAGCTGCGTGGAAAATCAAATCTGGTTGACCGATCAAAACTCCGTACATGGCACCCGGGTCAATGGTCACACTATAGCCGCGAATAATCCTTACCGCTATTGTCCCGGAGATAAAATCACATTGGGCAATTCCGAATACATCCTGCAAATTCACATGTTCGCGCAAAGCCGCGATGGTGAGTTGGAGGCACCAAGGATTTTAAATGACGCCATGGAGCGCGCGCGCACCAAGGCCAACGAAATCCTGCGAGACGCTCAAAAGGAGGCGGAAAAACGCGGCGAGGAATGGGCGGTCGACAGCCGTGACAAAGTGATCAAGATGGCGGAGATGGAAGCGGTCGCGATTCAAGACCGGGCCGAGAATATCGGCAAAGCCATTGTCTCGGAAACTCACCACAAGCTTTTGCATCAGAAAAAAGAAACCGAATTGGAAATGCAGGATATCTTGTTTGAAGCGCGCGAAATGGCGGCCGGAATATTAACCGACGCAGAAAAACAGGCGCGAGTGTATCTCGAGGCGGCCGGCAAAAAAGGCCAAATGGTGGTGCGTGACGGACGCCAGGATGTCGACGCCCTAATGCAGAGAGCGCAGTCGGCCTCACTAGAGATCAAAACCGCGGCGGACTATCAGGCGCGGAAAATTATCGAGGAAGCCAAGAACTTCGAAACCGATGTGCGCAAATCAGCATTGGACACCGCCGAATTGCATATGCAAAAGATTATGGCGGAAGCTCTCGAGCTGAGAAAAAAGGCCGAAGACGATGTCACCGAATTATATAAGAGCGCCGGCGCTCAGACTCTGCAAAGAGCGGAAGCCGTGCGGATGGAAACGGAGAAGATGATTGCCGATGCGCAAATTCAAGCGCAGCGCTATGTGGCGGCGGCGCGGGCCGAAGGCGACCATATCTTGGATGAGAGCCGTGAAGAGGGATTCAATATTGAGCGCGAGGCTCAGGAAACCGCCCATGAGAGATCGCATGATGCCTTTCAGGCTGTGGTGGCTGAGGCCGAATCACGCGCGCTGGCGATGATTCAAGACCGCGAACAAGCCGCTCAGAAAATTCACGATCACGCTCTTAAAGAATCTTTAGAAATATTAGCCGCGGCCCGTGAGCAATCGGCGCGGATTCTTCAGGAAGCTAAACTCAACGCCAGTCTTGAGCGTTCCGCCGACGTAGCCCGCGCTTTGAGCGAAGCGGCTACGGCCGCAGAATTGATCAAGGATCAAGCCCGCAATGAAGTGAAAGTGATGATGGAGGCGGCGCGGGTACATGACATTGAAGTGCGCGCCAAGTTGGAGCGCGAGATGACCGCGCTGTATGAGTCCTGCCACCAAAAATCCGAAGCTATGATGATTCAGCGGCAGCAAGAGGCCTTCGAAATCGTAACGGCCGCCCGCACTCAGGCCGAAGACTTAAAAGAAAAAACGCACGCAGAGAACACCAAGCTGGTCGGACAAGCCCGCCAAGTGGTGTTTGATATTCAGGAGAAAGCGCGCCGGCAAAGCGAGAAGGAAACCGAAGAACAGCGCATTCGCACTGCTAATGAAGTGTTTCAGATGAAAGAACAAACCCAGGAGACTTATCGCCTGGCCAAAATTTTTGAAGCGGACCAAAGAACCCAGATCAGCCGCGAAGTGACTGAAAAGCGCGCGGAGCTGGAAAATGAATTGAAGAAGCATCGACTAGCGGAACTCAACCGGATCGATATGCACTGGTCCACCAAGCGACGGCAGGACATTGATATATTGATGAAGAATATTGAACTGGGATTGCCGCGTCTCTATCTTTCGGCCGAGCAGGGGACGATGTTTCTAAAGGACATTCGCGCCACCATTGAGCAATCCTTTGCCATGCGTTCGCAAATGACTGTGCCACCCGTGAAGCAAAGTAAGCTGGCGGAATGGTCGGCGTCCTTTATTGCGTTGGCATTTTTTGCGGTGGGTGTGCCGTTGATTTATAGCTCGGTTACATCGGTAACTTCGGGCGCTCGGAGTAAAGAGGCCGCCGTCCGTAAACTGCAGGCGGCCAGATTGCCGGCTAGTGTGGACGGTCTTGAAAAGTTGATGAGCAATCCGGCCTGTTCAACCGACGGGTCAGTTCCCGCGACTGATATGAGCGAAGTCGGCCAGGTTTACAAAGTGGTAGAGTAAAACCAATTTACTTAATGAGACTCGCGCGCGCCACGATTCCGTCGCACAGTTGCGTGGGAAAAAGTTCCCGCACTTTATAAGGCCAATTGTTAATCGTGTCCGCCGCCAAAAAATGGGTAATTTCAAATTGGTTTTTTTCCACCGAAGCGAACCGCACAGCGCCGGTGGTTAAGATTTTTCCGTCGCGGTCCTTCACGGTCACCCAAGTGTAGAATTTGGGATAAGCCACGCCCACTTGAGTGGCGCCTTTGCGTAATAGCTCGGATTCTACCACGAGGTCTGTTTGCGAAACCTTCGTCTTAAAATATTCCAGCAGATCCCGGTTTAAAACCGAATCAAACTCAGCGTCAGTCGCGGGCACATTGGCCTTGACCTGGTAGCGCTCGAAGAGCTCCGGCCAGAAAAAGTAAATATCGCCGGCGATGCCGAGAAGACAAGCCGTAGCGACGGAGCAAATCAGGAATCTGTGTTTTTTTAGTTTGTACATTTAAAAAGTAAATCCCAGTTGGAGATTTAGTGCAACAAGCTAATCGTTCGGCCGGCGGACGCTTTGCGGGCTACCCGGATGCCAAATGAAATTGGTGGCAAGACCGCGACGGTCCATTTTTTGAACTGGAACTGGATAATGAGTGACGGGTCCTGACTTCATGTTTCATCTGGAAAATCATGAGGTTAGCAACTTGAAATCACAATTTGTGATTTCAAGTTGGGGCGGCTCTCGGAGCGCTCCCTATGCGTTTACTGTTTTGAACAGCCCTCGTGCCATTCGAGTCAACATTGAAATTATGCGGACGTTTGTCAGTCTCAGGAAATTTGTCCAGTCACACAAGGACCTTTCAGAAAAACTGGAGCAGCTAGAATTGAAATATGATCATCAGTTCAAACTAGTGTTTGATGCTATTCGAGAGTTGATGATTCCGCCCGAACCGAAAACACGAAAAATGGGATTTCATGCCGACCAAGAAGATTGATCGAGATTAAAAAGTAAATCCCAACTGAAGTTTTAAAGCCACCACTCTAGGAAAGCGCTTAATGATATTCACGGTGGTCTTCGCGTTGTCGCGGTCGTTATTGTCGGGAGTGGCGTCAATAAACGGCGTGTCCTGCCGGAGCACCACAATCGGCATATGGACTTGCAGCCAATCAAAGGCCCACACAAATCCGCCCTTGGTTTGCCAGCGGTGACCAAGACCCCAGCTTATGCCCAGAGTTTCAATATTCATCACCGAGTAATCATAGTTGGCGCCCACCAATTTATTGATCAGCTTACTGCCGAGATGCACGTCGAAAATATTGTAATTCAGGCCCATTTGATAGTTGAAGGTGTTGCGCTTGTTGTACGAGCGCCACAGCAGGGACAAGCGCTGCTCTTTGATTGTTCCGATATCCACGCCCAACCAGCCTAAGCCGAACGAACCGCGCATATAATCCAACTCGTAAGTGTTGGCAGGATCCTTCACATAACCAACGGTAAGACCGTATTTTCCCGGAACCATCATATCGAGATAAGAATAATTACCGGTGATGATCCAGTGGCGTTCAGCGCGGAAGTCTTTAGCCGAAGCGAGAACTTCGCCGGTAGACTTGAGCACATCCTTGGACTTGTCATAGCCTTTTTCTAAAACGTCTTTGGTTTTATCCAAAGCATCGCTGCTGGATTCCTTAACTTTGTCCCAAGTGGTTTTGTCTTTTTCTTGTTTCTCAGACGGCGGTTTTTCCTGCGCGGCAAGAGACAGTGGCAGCAGCAAGGCGAGTATCAGTAATTTCATTGTTTACTCTCTGTTTTAAAGTGACCAAGATAAAACTGCAGCTCCGCGATGCTTTCGTGAATGTCCTCAATCGCGCGGTGAGCGTCTTTCTTTTTAAACTTAATCCCGTACATATTATTAAATACGACCTTGTAGGAGGTCACATCGAGCATCCGGTAATGCAGGCATTTTTCAGTATTGGGCATATACTTTTCAATAAACAACCGATCTTGCCCGATCGAGTTGCCGGCTAAAATAGCCTTGTCGCGGCCGAAGTATTCGCCGATCATCCCGGCCAATTCTTCATCGACCACTTTCATGGTTTTGCCTTTAGGGATTAATTTTAGCAAACCGCTCTCGCCGTGATGTTTTACATTCCAATCATCCATTCCGTCTAAAAACTTTTTCGGCTGGTTGATCACGGTGTGATACTCGCTCAACGGCTTAAATTTCCAGTCGGTGACAATGGCGCAGATCTCGATTGGAACTTCTTTGTTCACATCGAGCCCGGTCATTTCCATGTCGAGCCATAGTACGTGGGTGGAGGATGCGGTCGGAACCTGTGCCATTGCTGCCTATTCCATAAAGACGATCATTACGCCTTCATTCATTTTGCCGTTGTCGAGCTTTTCAAAATTCCAATGATAACGCGCCAAACGCAAATACTCTTCCACCTGCGCCTTCACTTTTCCCGTGCCCTTGCCGGGCATGATCCTCAGCCGGGGCTGATTGGTGTGCTGAAGCAGAAAACGTTCAACAGCGTCAAAAACGTCCTCGGTTTTGTAACCGTGGAGATCTAGGGTCGGTGCAGGCTTGGCTTTAGCGTATTTATTGGCCATCGGTGCATGATAACAAATGTTGACGGAGATAAGGCCTTTGGCCATGATGCGGCATGGATTTGAACCTAGAGGGAAAAGTCGCCTTAGTCGGGGGAGCTTCGCAGGGAATTGGCCAGGCTACCGCGCACTTATTGGCCGAGCGTGGAGCCAAGGTCATTTTGATGTCCCGGCGGCCCGATGTGCTCGAAAGCGTGCGCAACTCCATTCCCAATCCCTCGCGGCACCGCTGTTTTGCCATCGACATGGAACGCATTGAAGAATTGGGCCTGAGCTTAGGGCGCTTGGTTTTGGAGACCGGCCCGGTCGCGGTGTGGATCAACAACACCGGCGGTCCCAAGGGCGGCCCGCTAGCCGACGCCACGCCCGCGGAAATGGAACGAGCCTTTCGCGGCCATTTGCTCGCCTCTCAAGTGATTTTAAAAACTCTGGTGCCGGGAATGAAGAGCCTAAAATATGGGCGCATTGTGAATGTCCTGTCGACCTCGGTGAAAGTTCCAATACCTAATTTGGGAGTTTCGAATATCATCCGCGCGGCAATGGCCAGCTGGGCAAAGACGTTGTCGCAGGAACTGGGCCCCTTTGGTATTACCATAAATAATGTTTTACCGGGCTATACCGAAACTCCGCGATTAGCGGCGATTGCGGCCGATGCGGCTCTGCGCATGGGCGCTAGTGAAGAAAAAATTCGCAATTCATGGATTGAGAGCACTCCTTTAAAACGTTTGGCTGAGCCGAAAGAGACTGCGGAGGCCATTGCGTTTTTGGCTTCGCCTTTGGCGTCTTACATCAGCGGCGTCAGTTTACCGGTGGATGGCGGCCGGACGGGGGCTCTGTGAAGTTTGATATTTTTCTAAGCATTTGCCAGACCGAAGTCGACGGTTACATGCCCACCGAAAAAATCATGTTTAAAAATTTCTTCGAGCAGGTGCAACTGGCTGATGAGATCGGCTTTGAAACCGCGTGGGTCGCCGAGACGCATTTGTCGTGTGAGATTCAAAAGACCGGCGCGCAGCCCGTGATTCCACATTTTAAAGGCGAGATCGGTTTGAACACCGATATCTTACAATTGGCTCATGTGGTGTTCGGGCAAACGCGGCGGATTCAAATCGGTTCCGCGATCCGCAATATTTTTTGTAACGGCGGGCCGATTGCCCATGCCGAAGCGATCCGCACTTTTTTAGCGTTGCACGCAATGGACAAAATTGAAGCGCGGGTCCTGAATATTGGATTTGCTTCCGGACGTTTTGATTTTTCCAACCGGCCTTATGGCATTGTTCCGCGCAATGAAGTGGAACGGCTGGCATGGCCGGTGATGAAGGGTAAAATTCTTCTCGAGGCCACCGAAATCTTTTTGCGTTTATTGAAGGGCGAGA
>JANMVK010000738.1:0-5857 GCA_031392725.1 Pseudobdellovibrionaceae bacterium | reverse complement strand
GGTCGCTCAAAGTTTTAAACTCGCCCAATTTTTGCGCCAGCTCGTCATTGATCTCGGGTAAAACTTTTTTCTTAATTCCAGTGAGCTTCACATTGAACGTCACCGGCGCGCCGCTCAAAGTGGCTTCATGATAGCCATCGGGGAATTTCAAATTCAGCACGCGGCTGTCGCCGATCTTCATTCCAGCTAATCCTTCTTCGAACCCTTCAATAAACTGCTTGGCGCCGATTTCCAGCTGGTGCCCGGTGGCTGAACCGTTGGGCAACGGCTCGCCATTCACGGTTCCTTCAAAATCCACCACGGCCACATCGCCTTCAATTAGCGCGCGGTCTTCAAATAACGTCACGAACTCGGCCTGATTACCGCGGATATTGTCGAGAACGGTGGTTATTCTTTCTTCAGGAATTTCTAATTTCTCTTTAATCACGTCGAGGCCTTCAAACTTTTTCACATCCACCTCGGGTCGGACCTCAAATTCAGCGGTGAAGGAAAAGGCCTTGCTCTCATCGATGGGGTCAAATGACACCTTAGGGTAACCGACGGGCTCCAAAGTGTGCTCCTCCAAAGCGGTCGAGTACGCCTCATTTATCAGCTCGTTAATCACATCCCCTTTGACCTGGTCGCTATAGGCGGACTTAATCGTGGCCATGGGCGCCTTGCCCTGGCGAAAGCCCTTTATGTTGGCCTTTTTTTGGATACCCTTATAGACTTTCTCAAATGCTTGCTGAACTTTGTCGGCGGGAATCTCAACAGTGACTTTGCGTGATAAAGTATCCAGTTTATCGACGGTCGATTTCATGAACTCTCCTGGTCATTCCGTGTGGGTAGCGCGTGTGATTTATCGTTTATGCTGCGGTTTGCCAACTCCTATATATGCCTTTTTGTGCAGTGCGCTCCTGCTCCCCAGGGGTGAGGCGTGATTCATTTAATTACAGGCAAAGGTGGCGTCGGCAAATCCACTGTGGCGGCCTCATTGGCGTGGCAGCTGTCGAGTTCGGGCCGCAAAACCTTGCTAGTTGAGCTGGGTGAGCGAAGTTATTACCGTCATGTTTTTCACGTCGACATCGGACCTCACGCAACCAGCATCAACTCGCATTTATGGGTGACCCGCTGGGAAGGCGAAGCCTGCCTGCGCGATTACCTGCAACATTTGCTAAAAATTGAACAAGTGGTGAAACTTTTTTTCGACAACCGGGTGATGAAGGCTCTGGTGCAAGCGGCGCCGGCTTTGCGCGAACTCGCTCTCTTGGGAAAAATCACCAGCGGACCGCGCCGGGTGGGACCCGCTCTACCCTATGACGATGTGGTGGTGGACTGTTATTCGACGGGACATTTCCGCGCCCTGTGGCGCGCGCCGATCGGCATGGCGGCCGCGATTCCTTACGGGCCCATGGGAGAGCAATCGCGTTCCATCGTGGCCACGCTTAAAAATCCTGACCTCACTCAACTTTACGTTACGGTGATTCCCGAAGAAATGCCGGTGACTGAAGGTTTGGAGCTGGCGCGGGATATTCAAAAGGAACTGGAACAAACTCCTAAGATTGTGCTCAACCGCTGGCTCGAGAGTCCGCTGAAACCTGAGCAGTTGCGGCCTTTCGCCGGTCATGATTTTGCCGCCTATGTTTCGCATTTGCTCGACCGTCAAGACGGTGCCAAAGCACAGATCAAGACCCGGGCTTTTCCCACACTGCAATTGCCCTGGGTGTTTAGTGATTCTCTGCCTGAAAAAATCCGCGCGCTCGCTCTTCGCCTTGAAGGAGCGGCCACCATATGATCGACGTTTTACGTAAGCACAAAGTGATCATTTGCTCCGGCACCGGCGGCGTGGGGAAGACTTCGATTTCCGCAAGTCTCGCGGTTCTCGCCGCTCGAAACAATATTAAGACATTGGTGCTTACGATCGATCCCGCGCAACGGCTGGCGCAATCACTCGGCATTGAAAATCCGCCGGGAGCGGACGCGCCGGTCAAAGGCCAGGCCAATCTGACCGCCGCCATGATCGATCCACGCCGCGAGTTTGACGAATTTGTGTTGGGCTCCGTCGACAAAGGTATCGCCAAAGAACTGTTCGACAACCGCTTGTACCAGCAATTGGTCGGCAATTTGAGCGGCAGTCAGGAATTCACCTCGTTGCTGCGTTTGCTGACTTCGCACCAGTCGGGAAAATATGACCTTGTGATTCTCGATACGCCGCCGACGCAAAACGCGGTGGATTTTTTGCGCGCGCCTGAGCGGATTTATGCCTTGTTTCAGGAGAGCGTGATCAGCTGGTTCGCCAATCCCACCCGCGATGAGGGCTGGATCAAGCGCACGCTTCATCACGGCACGCGCCTGGTGACAACCGCCCTGGAAAACGTCACGGGCAGCACCTTTATCGCTGAGCTTAAAGCTTTTTTCAGCCACGTTTCCCATTTGCGTGGCCGCATCGCCACGGTTAGCCGCGATGTCACCAATTTGCTCCACGCCGAGACCACCGGCTTTGTGCTGGTGACCGGATTTGATGAAGCGAAATTGAAGGAAGCGCTCGAGTTCCAGCAGGACTTACTGGGCGAAGGCCTCAATCTGCGTGCCGTGGTGGTCAACCGCTGGTTTCCCGAATGGACTCAAGGTGAGCGCCTGTGGCCCGAGGCCTGGCAATTGAATCCCGATTTCCAAAAGTTGAAGGACTTGTACGGTCAATTTGCCGAATTTTTTAAACACCGCCAAGATGTATTCACAAAACTGCAATCGCAACTCGGTGGAACGGTTCCGGTGCTCAAGCTTCCGGACTTCACTAATTCCGTGCAGGGTCTTGAGGATTTAAACCAAATGGCCACCACCTTGGACGAAAAATGGAGATCGAAGTCATGAAAACCAAAACAGCTATTATGCGCGCTACGGCTATTATGACCGCACTGATTTTGCTGAACGCCTGCAGCACCAAACAGAAAAAGATTTCCATGGACGACGAAGCCCAACCCAATGTGCCATTTGAAAAAGGCTTAAAGGCGCTCGAGAAAGAACAGTATGCGGAGGCCGCCCAGATTTTTGACACCTTGCTGGTGGCGAAGCCCGGGAGTGAAGGCGATTTGGTGATTACGTACAACTCCGCCGCCGCCTACGAGGGGTTGGGAAATTGTGCCAAGGCCTCTGAACGCTACCGCGAGATTGTGCGCAGTTCGGCCGGGAAATACAAAAACATAGAGGGCATTTCGCTCTACCGTTTGAGTTTGATGTACGAATGCATGGGCATGGACACTAAGACCGTGACGTCTCTCCTTGATGCGAAGAAGCGCGCCAAGGAATTGCCGTTTGAAACCCGCGCGGCTGAAATTCCCGCGCGCTTGGCCGCGGCTTACGCCCGCATCGGCAACAAACAAAAAGCTATCGAATATTTTAAAGAGGCCAGCGAGGGCTTGAAAAAAATCGTGGGGCAAACCGCCAATCACAAGCAAAAAGAGCTACTCGCGCGCACCTTATTTTTGATGGGCCAGCTCAACAGCGCGCAACGGGACGGCACGGTGCCGCCCGCGTCTTACATGCAGTCGGTGTCCATGCAACAGCCCTATTTATTGCAGGCGATTGAGATGGATTATCCCCAATGGTCAAAACGCGCCGCCGCGGATTTAGAAACCGCCTACGCCAATATCTGGAAGTTCAAATTTGATGATCCCGAAAAACGCCGCGAGTTTTATACCCGCGGATTGCAAACGGCGCAGGAACTGAAAAAAATCCGCTTGCCCAACGCCAATGCCCTGGTCAATTCGGTCTACGCGCAAGTTGAGAAGGTGGAGGCCCAGCTGCACAACGAGCTGTCCAAAATCGCCGAGATCAACCGCCTCACTCCCGACGCCGAAAAGCGCGAGGGCTTAAAACGCCAAGGCCGGGTGATTGACCCTCCGGAAAATAATCCCAAAAAACCAAAGGCCAAACGTTGAGCCCTGGATTTTTCCGCGGGCTCACGTTCTGGCTGCGTGGCTGGGG
Source organism: Pseudobdellovibrionaceae bacterium (assembly GCA_031392725.1). GTDB lineage: Bacteria > Bdellovibrionota > Bdellovibrionia > Bdellovibrionales > UBA1609 > JALHOQ01. The sequence goes on along the minus strand of JANMVK010000738.1, from coordinate 1,894 downwards.
CATGATGCTCGATTCACGCTCGCTGCTGCTGTTGGCCTTGGTGCCATTCGTAATCGCGCTATTGGTCGCCGGGTTTAGCATCAGTTATGTGTTCACCCACCTGCCGGCCTGGGTTCAGGCGATCATGGCTTACGGCTTGAGCAGCGCGCCCGCCTTTCTACATTACTTGTATTATCCAATGTTGATCGGAAGCGGACTTCTGGTGGTGATCGCGGGTGTTTTTGTGGCTTATCTCGGGCAAAGTATCTTAGCCGTACCGTTTTATTCACTCCTGGCCGACCGCACGCTGGCGCCTTTGAACATGAAGACCGAGGTGCCGTTCGAATGGCGCCGGTGGCTGCGCAACAGTCTGCGCATGTTGCGCATCAGTTTGATGAAAACCGCTTTGTTCCTCACACTGGGCGTGATTCTGTTTGCTGTGTCGTTTGTTCCGGTTGTCAATGTGGTGGCGGTGTTTGGAACGCTTCTTATTTTAGCTTTTGACCTGTTGGATTTTTCCTTTGAGTCTTTACACTATAGCTTTCGCCAACGGTTGGCGTATGTCGCCCGCCACAAGCGGATGTGGGCCGGTATGGCCTGTGGCCTTGGATTGACATTGCTGATACCGGGTCTTACCCTCGTCATCGCTCCTGGCGCTGTGGTCGGCGCCGCTTTATTATTAAAAGAGAGTGCCAATGGATCATGAACTGCTTCATAAAAAAATTCTCGACCGGTGTGACCAAGTCACCGAGTGGTTTCAAGCCAAAACCAAAGGCCTCGCCTTTCCGATTTATTCCAGCTTCGATATCCGTGACGCCGGTTTTAAACTGGGGCCCGTCGACGCCAATATTTTTCCCGCGGGCTTCAATAATATTTGTAAAATAGATCAGGACAACGCCGTTGACGTGGCGAAAGTTTTTCTCGACAGCCACTATTCGCCCGATACGCGCAAAATTGGTTTGATCACCGAAGAGCACACGCAAAATCCCTATTACTGGGACAATGTGTGGGTGCTGAAATCCGTGTTGGAAGGCGCCGGCCGCCAAGTGCGATTGGCGATTCCCCGCACTTTGGAGAAGCCACTGGAGCTGACCAGTGCCTCCGGCCACAAAGTCACCGTGTATGGGGCGGTTCGCGCAGGCTCGGGCGTGGAAATTGACGGCTTTGTGCCCGACCTTTTGATTTCCAATAATGATTTTAGCGTGGATTACGAAGAGTGGGCGCGCGGCCTTAGCACGCCGATGAATCCGCCGCGCGAATTGGGCTGGTACCGCCGCCGCAAGGACCGTTTCTTTAGGGTGTACAACCAGCTGGCCGGCGAATTCGCCCAATTGATCGACGTCGATCCGTGGACGTTACAGGTGGAGACCGCGCTGTTCGCCAATTTTATGGTGGACGATGAACAAAGCCGGGAGCAACTGGCGTCAAAGGCCGATGAGCTCTATCAACGGCTAAAGATCAAATACAAAGAAAAAGGCATTCAGCGCGAGCCATTCTTATTCGTGAAAAACAACGCCGGCACTTATGGCTTGGGCGTGGTGCAAGTGAAACATCCCGACGAAATCCGCGCGTGGAATTATAAATCGCGCAAGAAAATGAAGGCCGCCAAAGGCGGCCGCGAAGTTTCCGAAGTGATCATTCAAGAGGGGATTCCCACAACCGTACTGGCCGAAGGCGGCAAGACAGCGGAGCCTGTAATCTACATGATCGGCTGCCAGCTGGCGGGTGGATTTCTCAGAGCGCATGAGCAGAAGGACGACCAGGACAGCCTGAATTCCCCAGGCGCCGTTTACCAGCGGTTGTGCGTGTCGGATCTCGAGGTCAAACGCGAGGGTTGTCCAATGGAAAACGCTTACGGCTGGCTGGCGAAATTGTCGTTCTTGTCGGTGGCTTTAGAGGCGCGCGAACTGGAAGT
>JANMVK010000723.1:0-1355 GCA_031392725.1 Pseudobdellovibrionaceae bacterium | reverse complement strand
CGGCGCGCGAGATTTGCAATTCGGTTCCCGGCTGCGGCTGGGGCATGAGCGCGCGCATGAAGGACGTGTTCAACACTTTCAAAAAAGTCTATTCGTGGCCCGCCACTGCAAAAATTGAAAACCTCGGCGTGCAGCGCTGGCTCGAAGACGGCGAGGAGATCAGCGCGGGAAGCATTCGCGTACAAGCGTTGGCGACTCCCGGCCACACTCCGGCGTGCATGACTTTAAAAATCGGCGAGTGGCTGTTCACCGGCGATGCCATGTTTATGCCCGACTCGGGTGTGGGCCGCTGTGATTTTCCCGGCGGCAGCGCGGACCAGCTGTATGAGTCGGTGTGGAACAAACTCTATTCGATGCCCGATCATTACAAAGTTTTTGTCGGCCATGATTACAAGCCGGATGGGCGTCCGCTCGCGTTTCAATCCTCAGTGGGCGAACAGAAGCAGCACAATATTCATTTGAAGGCCGCCACCTCCAAGCCCGATTTCGTGCAGTTCCGCCAAGGGCGTGACCGTACTTTATCGGCTCCGCGATTGCTCGATCCGAGCCTTGATTGGAATTTAGGCATTCACCAAATCGTGAAGCGTAGCTGATACTTCTGTATTCATAGCGAGACTTCCATAAAAAACCTTTTTCCCACTTACAAAATTTCCTTTTCGTTTTCAATCGTGAGGAGTAAACCGTGCGCTGTGGATTACTAAATTTAATAGGGGGTTCTATATGTTTCGTGGAATTTTAGTTTTATGCGCGGTTTTGATGACCGCACCAGCGTTCGCCACTGATCTTGGCGGAATTATCGGCACGATTGGCGATTTGATTGGTGGCGGACATCGCCCTGGTCCCGGCCGTCCCGGAGATGGTTTCGGTAATGGCCCGTCCTGCGCCTCTTTCGACTTCGGTTGGGAAGAGCACTTCGGCGGACACCGCGATTGCCGCGATTGCATGAGTCGTCATGGCCGTTGCTATGAAGACTGCAACTTCTCCGAGTTTTCCTGCGTGGCTCAAGGCCAAAAGTGGGGACGATTATTTGAAGTGGAAGAGCGTGGCTTCGATGAGCGCGATACGGAAGACCGTGCCTTGTGGGCGTGTCACAACCGCGGAGGAAACTATTGCCGTTTGGTTGGCCGTTGCAACCGCGCTGACCGTTCCGAGCGCCGTGAATGCCGCGATGATGGTGGCTGGGGTGGACCCGGTGGCCCTGGTGGTCCCGGTCATGGCGGCGGACGCCGTCCCGGTCGCGTGCAGGAATTGGCCTCAACTCGCGGTCATTCGTGGCAGAAGAACCCCTCATTGCAGGGCACATAGCGAAGGTTGGGCGCATCAGACCAGTTATGCAGCCCGAGGATGTTGAGCGA
>JANMVK010000678.1:0-10950 GCA_031392725.1 Pseudobdellovibrionaceae bacterium | reverse complement strand
CCACGATCACCGGCAGAGGCAATGTGGGCCAAGCTCATAGAGGCGCGGTCGTTCCTGATGGCGTCGACATTAAAACTCCCAGAATGGGACAGGCTGGTGGCGGTAAGGTCTTTCACACGCCGAATCCTAAGGCCATGTCTGGCACTCCCACAGGGGCTGACAACACAAAAGGTTGTATTGCAGTGGACCTAGAGACCCTAAATCTACTAAAATCATGTATGGGTTCGCCTCTGGATATCGTTGGTAATGACAATGGCAGTGGAGGAGCTCGACAACAAATGGCCTCAAGTGAAGGTACAAGCGGCCGGGCGCCGGCTTCTGGCCGCGGCGGAACAAGGTAGGAGATGGATATGAAAAACACAATTATCGCTCTAATGATTCTTTTCAGCGCAACCGCCTTTGCCGAGCGTCCTTGGACCATGGCGAGCGGAACCACCATCACCATCGACACCTACGATCCGGTAACCAAAACTTTCGAGCTCACTTATTTGGAATTCCCGGCGCAAGGTCCGTTAATCACTACGGCGCCTGAACTCGCGAAGGCGATTAAAGCGCTCAATCTCGAGCGCATCAAACGCAATCCCACTTCGATATTGGAAAGCCAATACACCACGGATAAAGAGTTGGTGCTGTTGTTGCCCGAACAAGTGGAAGCCCTGAAACCAAAAGTTAAGCCCAAGGAGAAAAAACCCTAAACCTATGCGCGGGAAATTTCCTGCCTTACTGTACGTATTAGGCTTGGCACTTTTTATCAGTGAATTCGCATTCGCGGCCGCTCAAGACGACCGCTCTCAATGTATTTTACAAATCAAAAACGCCGGATACGGACAATACAGCCAAGCCCAACAGGCTTGCCAGCAGTGCTTGGGCAGTACCCCCGCAGCCAGTCACTGCCCGATTATTGCCAATGCCTGGTGCTACAGCTCGGATAAATGCAGCCAACGGGGATCGGGATGCGAAGCCGTATCAGGATGCCAAGAGGCCATGAGAGCGAAAGAGGCGAAAGATGCGAACGACCAAAAACCTGATGCGGGACCTCCGAAAATATGTGAAGGCGCTCTTAGGAACGGCACTAAAAAACCGGCCAATAAACAAAATTGTTACTGCGCTCAAGATCCCGATGAGAAGTTCGCCACCAATAGCGACAAACAATGTGACGAGATTGCGAAGCGGGTCAAAGAAAACGACTACCAAAACGGCGACGCGCAAGAAGATCAGCTTTCCCTTAGGCAATGCGAAATCCGCAAAGCGCAAGCGGACGACTGCTGCGCTGACTCTAAAAAGTGTTTAAGTAATACGGACCTGACGCCGGTCATGTCGCCTCCGGGCGAAGGAATTTCCCACGCTTGTAAAACCATGCGCGACCGAGCCAGTGAAAATGCCACCGCCAATGTCAACGCGGGCGGCGCATGCACTCAAGCCTACGCGAATTGCCAGGCCGAATGCGAATCATCCGCGAAAAAATATCCTGACGGCGACCAGACTCCTAAAATCCGTCAAGTGGCGCAGTCTTGCAAAAGCCTCGGCCAGAAGGCCAAACAGCTCGGCGAACAAGGCGTGGAAACTCTCGTGAGCGGATACTTCGGTCAAAATTGTGAAGGCCTGTCGCAATCCGCCGACCGCGACGAAAGTGGCAATAAAATTCCCATGCCCACGCCTGGCCCCACCCCCGGCAACCGGGCGCCGCCCACCACCGCACCCCGTGACGGAGGGGACGGCCGTTATGTTAACACCACTCAAGGCGACGATATTCTGCAACGAAACTTAGCCGGACCGGGCGGCGGCGGCGATGATCCCTACGCAAGAGAAGAGCTGTCCGCACCGATTATGTTCACTCCCACTTATGATAGACCCCGCCCAGGTCCTTCGCTCAATGCTTTAGCAGCCGTTATGCCGGGTCCACAGTTGGGTGGTGCGCATTCGGCTCCGCTCGGAGGAGGCGCCGCGCGCGGAAGCGCACCAGTGGGAGCCGCGGGATTTACTCCGGCCAACGCCGAACCGGCGGTATTAAACAGAATTTATATTCCAGGAAATCGCGGGGCCCTCGTTCCGGCCTCCGCGGGCGGCGGCAAAACTGCGGCGGGAATGCCCGGAGCTCCGGTCAATGGTCTCGCCCCAGCGTCAGCTGGTGGAAGACCCGGCGAGGCCGGCGGTAAAATCGCAGCGCAAAGTCTCGCGGGCAAAGGTGTGGCTCTCGCCAACGCCGCTGCCCCAGCCAACGGCAATACAGTAAAAGAATTAAATCCTCTGGGCAAAGCCGCATCCATGGGAGGCCCTGGCGGAATGGCTGCAATGTCCGCAACCGGAGGCGGAACCGCACGCGATGTCGCCGGCAGCGGCAGTCTTAAAGATTATTTGCCCGGTGGCTCACACGACCCGCGCACAGGAATCGGCGGCGCGGCGCGGCCCTCGCAAGAAATTCACGCCAAACATGTCAATTTATTTGAAGTCATCAACGAAGTGATGAGCGAAAAATGCCAACTCGGCGAACTCTACGACTGCGGCTAGCCTAAATCATTGTGACGCCGGTCAAATAAACCGGCGTGTTGACAACTAATTGATCATTAAAAAATCGAGAAGACAGTTGAGAACGCGACGTTGGAGGTCGAGATCGATGGGCGCTTGGTATAAAAGCTGACGTACGGATAAAAATAAACTTCCCGGGTTACCGACCAGCCTAAGCCGGCGCGGCCGGTGGGTTCGACTTCCTGCCATTCGCGAAAGTTTCCCGTACTGCGCTGATTGGAATAGGACCAACCCACTGAGGTTTTGAAATTCAATTTGTCCATCAACTTGTATTCGAGGCTGGGAATATAAGTCAGGTAGTAATTACTGACTTTGCCGTCGCCGCTTTTTTGGCCCGGCCACTTAGCCTGGTAGTCGCGATTAAATAAATAATAATCGAAATCAAGCGCCAGACCCAAAATCACGCGGCCCTGTCCGGGAGTGTACTTTACCCCTTGCGTGTAGCCGAGGCCGGCCCATTCCCCGCGCAGCTGATAATAGTCTTCGGTGATGTAGGAACCCTTGAAACTCGAACGCATTTGCGTGGCGTAAAAAGGATAAGTGCGGTCATAGCTGATCTGCGGATTGGCAATGGCGTAATCTTTTTCACCTTTGGGCTTTTCCGTCTCCGCGCCCGTGATCTGCTGATAAGGCGCGTACCAGCGCACGCCGGTGCTCATATTTAAGGCAGAATTTGAATTAAAACGGTAACGAAGAGCGGGATAACCCGAGAGCACCGTGCGGCTCGGTCGCGCGCGGCCGTCGGGATTGGGCATACTGGGATCCGACAGGTTGTCGACCGGCGGACCGGCGAAGGAAAGATCAAATTTCAGCGAGTAACGGGACAGTGAACCGGCTTGCGCCTTAAGCTCATTATCCGTGATGCGTTTGTCTTCTTCGAACTTCTTCGGGCGGACCGCCTCCTCGAGTTTCATTCCCGTAGTACCTGCATCCGCGGCCCACACTGGACCACCCATCAACAGCGCCAAGGCACTGCTTAACAATAATTTCCCCAACATAAAATTCCCCCTTAAAAGTGGGATCATTTTGTCCCATCCCACGTCTTTAGAGCATCGTGACACCAGAGATTGCAAAGATTTCCCGGCATTTGGGGTCAGCGCGACACCGAAATAGCTGAAATTCCCTGGCCCTGTTTTTGTATCTGTTCATCGCAAGGTACGAGGGGGAAATTGCCCTCCAGGACGGGAGACACCATGCGAACATTCTTAGGTATATCGGTCGCGATGCTGATTTGGGGAAATCAAGTATTTGCCAGTTTGCCGACCGCGGACACCGCGCAAGATCTTAAGAACATCTCGTCCTGGACGGCGCATCTTAATCAATACTATCCAACTTTGGACTTAGCCGTTGGCGTTCCGTTGAATTCAAACCAAAATCGCGCCGCGGTTTTGCGGGAGCTCCGCGCTCTCGAATCCGATTTGATGGGCACGCTTGATGTGCCACCTGGCGCACTGCAAACGCTAGCGTGCGTTCGCCCTGAGTGCGGATCCAACCACCGCTAATTCAAATTCCAACTGAACGATCTAACCTTATGTTGCGCTGATTGCATTTAGGGCAGGACCACTCAAAGTCGCCTAACCTTTTAAGCAATTCCGGCTTAAAATAATTTTCAATGCCCATATCTTATAGCAAGGTTGCGCTCAAAGTAGTAATGGCTTTGGCTGCCGCCATATGTCTAACACGATTCGCTCTAAGTGATTATGTGTCCGGCGAATTTTTTGCGCTTGATTCCCACTACAACGATTTACTAGTAACTCAACTGCCTGCACCTAGGCCTTCGGATGACGTAATAGCGCTAGGCATTCGTGAATCTGATGCCTCCCAATACTTCGCGACCAAAGACTACTCCGAGCTGAAAAAAATAATTACCTCCGTAATGGCTCGCAATCCGCTGTTTGCAATCTCGACTTTTCGGCCGTATCCGGAAAACGTATCAGACGAGACTTTAAAGGACTTCGTAGAATTCACTAAAGCATTTCCCAATCTGTATTTTTATTCTTACTTTGAACCATCGGACACGGAAGGCCTGCAAAGACACCCGATTCTGAAAGATCTTAACTCGCTCTTCATTCCTTTAACTTCTGATCGAACGCTTCCCCCTTATGACCAACGGGTGAGAAGGCTAATTGTAGACTTCGCAATTAGTGATCCGAATGTCGATCAGCCCCTATTGGCACTTTTAAGAAAGTACGGTATAGAGCGATCGGCATCTGACTATAAAACGTGGACTCTTTATACCGGAACTCTAACCTATCTTCGTTATCGCGGAATTAATGCCTATGCCTCAACCCATTTTGATGATTTCAAGCGCAATAGCGAGATGGGCAAAAACAAAATTATTATTTTCGGCCCTGCGGATGTGACAAATGAAGACCCACTCTATCGAGCCGCCTCAATATATACCGAAAAAAGACTGACCGCCATGGAACGTGTCTCCATGGCCGTCGACACGTTTATCCTAAAAGATCCTGTGGCGCGCGCAAGCGAACCCTCTCGCGCCACCATGGCTTTTGGATTACTATTTTTTTATTTATTTGGATTACTTTTCTTAGATCCGATCCGCGCTACCTTATGGGGATTTGCAGGCCTACTTATTTGGATGGCTTCAACTATTATAACATTCATATATTTCAAAGAGTTCCTTTTTTTGACGGAAATCGCAGTCGTGATTGGCGGCCTTCACTTTTTCGCCTCACCAGCTCTATTGATCCGTTATTTGAGAACTCAGGATCGCAAAACTGCGGAAAGAGAACGCCAGCTAGAACTGCAAAATCTCCGTTCGTCTTTAGTTGTAAAATCGGCACGAGCCGATATGGGTTTACGAATTGCAACACAGGTGGCCCACGACATCCGTTCGCCCTTGGGCGCGATATCGATCGCCAACCAAATGCGGCAATCGAGCAATTCTGATGAAGTCGCACAAATGCTCAGCACTTCGGTTGAGCGGCTGCAAAAAATCTCCGATGACCTTTTGAAAAAATTTAGGATGGGAGATTTTTTTGATCAGACCATGTCGGAGATAAATCTGCTGCAGTTTTTGATTGAACTAGCCGACTCCTATCGCCGGTCGTGGGCGCAACTTACCCTGTTAGTAAAAGGCGACACAACCGCCACAATTCAAATTAAGGACAAAACAGCCATCGAACGGGCGTTTTCAAACCTGATCAACAATTCCATCGAAGCCTCCCCCCATCGCTCCTCGGTTAAAATTGAAATTCTGGTTGAGTCAGAGGGTGACAACTTTGCCATCCACGTTTCAGACAATGGTCCTGGCGTGCCCGCGGAAATTGGCAACCGAGTTTTTGAGCGTGGGGCCACTTTCGGTAAAGCCAAAGGCAGCGGCCTTGGCCTCGCGCAAGTTAAAGAGGCGGTAGAGAGCTTGGGCGGTAAAATTATCTTAACTCCGTCCCCAAGCGGCGCCCATTTTAAAATTCTTCTGCCAAAGCCGACTAGTCAGCGAAGCTTCCTCAGGGTCCGTAAAAACGTGATCATTGTTGAAGACAACCCTCTGATTCGAACCCAGTGGGAAGATCGCTTGAAAGCGGCCGGGGCCCACGTCACCGCGGCGGCGAGCCCCGAGGAGTTTGACAAAATACCCCTCACGCCCAACGTGACGGTGATTACCGACTTGATTTTTGAGACTTCAGAGCGCACCGGCTTTAATATTTTGGAACAATGCAAAGGTGTAAAATGCCACACCATTCTGTGCAGCTCATTGGGGGCTAACGCCGAGGTTCAGAAAATGGCAACGCAACTCGCCGATCTGGTTTTGACCAAAAATCAGTTTGACCTGATGAATCTATCAACAGATACATAGGCCTTATGAAACTGCTGCTTCGATGTGTTTTAATAATTGGGTGTAGTTCGCCGTTTATGACTTTCGCCGAAGACAGTGGCAGCATCAAAGGCGATTTTAAAAAAATCGGCCAGGATATAAAAAAACTGGGCAAAAAGATTGGGCACGAGGCTAAAGAAGCCGGCCAAGAGATTGGCAAAGACGCCAGCAAACTCGGCCACAAGGTCGCCGATGAATCCAAAGAAGCCGCCGCTGAGGCCAAGGACACCGGGAAAACCATCGGGCAAAGAGCCAGCGCCGCATGGGGAGACTTCAGCACCGGCGTAAAAAACGCCTGGCACCGGATCACCGGTAAATCAGAAAGTCCTAAAGATGATCTCAACTAAACTTTGGCAGGGCTTTTCCATCGCCCGCAGCGGAGTTTATTTTCTCGAAGCCTTGCCGATCATGGCCTACAATCGCTTCGCTCATCCCGACATTCCCCCGCCCACTCCTGATCAGCTAAAAATTCTGTGGCGGAATATTTATAAAATTCACCAACGCGAGGCCGGCAATATCGAGCGCGGCATTTATCCCTGGCAAGTGCTCGACTTGGAAAAACCCTGGACTCACATCCGCTCGTTCACTGAGGTCATGCGCGACGGCGTGAAGGTCGCGTGGCGCATGCGCCAAAATAAAACCAAAGATTTTAAAGCCGAGCACGCCGAAAACATGCCGGACTATTATTCGCGCAATTTTCATTTTCAAACCGACGGTTATTTCTCCGAGAGTTCGGCCCGCCGTTATGATCATCAAGTTGAAATTTTATTTAACGGCACCGCGGGCGCCATGCGCCGGCTGATTCTGCCGCCCATGCATGAACACTTGCGCAAAAATGCACGCATTCTGGAATTGGGTTGCGGCTCCGGCTCCGCTACGCGAATGGTGGCGACCACGTTTCCTAAAGCGCGCCTCACTGCTCTCGATTTAAGCGCGCCGTATTTAAAAGTGGCGCAGGATAATTTGCGCGCGCATAGCAAAGTGGATTTCAGCCAGGGCGACGCCACGCAATTGGAATATAAAGACCAAATGTTTGATTGTGTGTACTGCGTGTACGTGATGCACGAGTTGCCGGCTGAGGAGCGCAAGAAAATGCTTGGGGAAGCTTGGCGCGTTTTGAAACCCGGAGGATTACTGGTGGTTGCTGATTCCCTGCAGTGGGATGATGATCCGGAATTAAATTGGGCGCTCGAACGGTTTCCCAAAATTTATCACGAGCCGTTCTACAAAAATTATATCAACAGCAGTTTAGAGAAACTGCTGACCGAAGTCAGCGTCCGGCCTGCCGAGTCCACTCATGCGCTTTTCACGAAAGTGGCCTGGGTCATCAAGCCATAACCTCGGCGTGATTACGCAAAAACACCGCTTCCACATCGTCCCGCACTTTTTGCACTACGGGATCCAATTGTTCCGTGGTTAAACCCTGAGTCGGTACCCGCGGCAGGATTTCCATTATCACTTTTCGGCGCCACCGGCCCATGTTCACCCAAACGGCTTTTTTCGGCAACACTTCATAAACTCCCGCCAGCACCACCGGCACCACATCGGCCTTGGCATTTAGCGCAAATTCAAACGGCCCGCGCTTAAAGGTTCCGATCTTCGGTTCGTTCTGCCTGGTGCCCTCGGGAGCCAGAGCGAAGCACTCCCCGCTTTCCACCCGCGAGATGGCGCTGTCATAAACCCGCATCACCTTGTTGCGGTTACCGCGGTCAATGGCCAGAACCCCGCACATGGCCATGGCCCGGCCAAAGAAGGGAATTTTAAATAACTCGACCTTGGCGCCAAAACGGAACGAGCGCGGGAACAGGAACAACACCGGAATATCAAAGTTGCTGCTGTGGTTGAACAGAATCAAAAAGCCTTTCCCGCCGGGTTGCACGTTCTCCCGGCCGCGGACTTCCAGCCTCACTCCCGCCATCCACAGGATAAAGCGCGCCCAGAGATGGATGGAGATAAAATCAATGGGCCGGCTGTTGCGGGTGACTGTGGCGACCAGGATTACAAGTACGGAGATCAGCAAGGTATGAACAATCCCGACCACAGTGGCAATCGGGCCACGAATATAGGAGAGGCCGTTCAAGATGTAACCCATGAGAGTGAATTAAACTTTTGCAGTAAAAAGGGCAAGTCTAACGACAACATACGCCACTAAAGCCAATTTTCGTCACCGTTTTGACTAAAAAGTAACGCCAGATGAAATCTAACAGGTTTCGATCGTGGCACTGCCCTTGCTCAATAGGCGGTTGAGATTGGTACGTCGTCTAATAAGGGAGTATGGTTCGATGAAAAAGTTTATCTTAATATTGGCTATCGCATGTGGGACACCGGCTTTTGCCGCCAGTGCACAACGGGTCGAAGATCTCGACACCGAAGTGGAAGCTGAGCAAATGGATGTGTTCGAACAACGGAAGATGGAAGACGCCGCTCATAAAGAAGCGCTAGCTTTCGACCGCCAAGCTAAAGAGCTTGAGCAACAGATCAACCAGTTGAAGTCGGAATCCAAAAACATCTCATCCCGTTTGGACCGCCAAGGCGACAAATTTAAACGCATCTATAAACTGGCCGCCGATGCTCAGCGCAAAGCGAAGGCTTTGGAAGTTAAGCGCAATCAAATGAAAGCCAAGTCGGAAGCCCTTCAAGCCCGCATTGATCAATCGCAAAGCCGTTTGACCAGCGCCGAAGAATTCCAGCGCGCCCTCGGTAAAGAGATCCGCGAGAAAAGCACCGAAGAGCGTGATCTGAAGATCCGTTTGCAGGCTGCTGAGACCCGCATCCAGCGCGCCCAAGCCGCGATCAAACAACTGCGCAAACAACAGCGCCGCTTGTCTGACAACAATACGCGCTTAGAAAACAGAGTCGCTACCCGTTCAGCCATGGCTTTGTCGCTTGAGGAACAAGCTTTAGAAAAAGATTTATAGCCTCTGAGATTTTAGGCGTGGCACCGCGATCATCAGCAGCCACGCCAGTACCGCGAATCCAATAAACACCACATTGTAACCGAATCGTCCCGCCATTGGCGCGCCGATCAGCTCGCCCAGACTGGTTCCCACATTTGAGAAAATCATAGCAATAGCGAAAAACGTGGCCGACCAAGCGCCACGGGAATATCTCATCGCCACGGTCACAAACGCGGTCTCCTGAAAACCCCAAGCAAATCCCCACAGCGCGCCCGCCACATGGTTCGGCAACGGTGTCAGGGGCAGAAGGCAGCCGGCGCCGAGCAACACGAGGGCAAAGCCCAGAACCCTTGATAACGGATACTTGTGAGCGAGCCGCGCAAAGGTGCAGGCACCGCACAAGGCGCCGATGCCGCGGAACGTGCCGAACTCGCCTAGAGTAAAACTGTTGGCCAGTTGCGTGTCGGATAAATGCAAAGTCAATAGTCCATCGGTGCCAAACGAGGAAATCGAATACAGCACTCCATAGAGCGCAAAAACTAAATAGGCCGGATTCAACAGATCGCGAAATTCGGACCATTCAATTACTCTTTTGGATTCCAACTGCCCGCCATCCATCGGCTGGTAAGGCACGAGCAAGACGATCACCGCCACTCCCAACGCCAGCGCGGCCAATCCATAAAATATCGCGGAATAGCCATAGACCATGGCCAGGTATCCGAAACTTAACGACATCACGATAAAGCCAAACGACCGACCGCACACCATCGCGGCCTGAATCGAACTTTGCTCATCCTCTCGAGCCACATCAATGGCCCAACCGTCGGCGCAGGTGTCAAACAGCGCGAGCCCGATCGAGGCGAAAAAACTAAGGCCCGCGAATTCCACGAACTGGCGCGCGGGATTCAATCCGGGCAAAAGGTAATACCCTAGGGCGAATAGACTCAAGCCGATCAGCATATAGGGTTTGCGAGAACCCAAACGGCCCAGTGGAACGCGGTCGCTGAGCATTCCTAAAAACACCTTTAAAATAAATGGAATCAGCAGCAGCGAGGTGAAAAATCCCAAGGTGTCTTTGGTCAGCCCCTGCTCGGTCAAAAAGGGTTTTTGAAAGTTCACCACATAGGCAAAGGCCGCGCCCTGGACAAAATAAAGCAGCGAGAAAAAAGAAAATTTTTGCCAGGGACGATTCATTTGACGGACAACCTTCTCCTACCTAATGTTAGGGCTCAATGACGGCGGACCTAAAATCACTTATTATTTTCACAGATGGAGCCTGCACCGGCAACCCCGGACCAGGGGGCTGGGCCTCTATTTTGGTTTTTCCTGAAGGAAAGGTCAAAGAATTGGGCGGCCACAACCCGGAAACCACCAACAACCGCATGGAGCTTGTCGGCGCTCTGCGCGCGCTGGCCTCTCTCGAGACGGCTCCCACTCCGCTGATTTATCTTTATACCGATTCGACCTATGTCATTCGCGGCATCACGCAGTGGATTTTTGCGTGGAAGCAACGGGGCTGGCGCAACGCCGAGGGCAACGAAGTGTCCAACAGGGACTTGTGGGAAGAGTTGCTCAGGCATGTGATCCGCCTCAAGCCCGCCAAGATCGAATGGAAATACGTGCGCGGTCACACCGGCGTACCCGGCAACGAGCGCTGCGATGAGATTGCCGTTGCTTATGCCAATGGCAAGA
>JANMVK010000646.1:0-3048 GCA_031392725.1 Pseudobdellovibrionaceae bacterium | reverse complement strand
GCCACCAGGAGGTCCCGATACGACGACGGGGCCTGAGGGGGGAAGCTGCTGGCCCGGATTGTTCGGGTGCGGATTCTGCGGGCCGGAGGTGGTCGGTTGACCGCCGGTCGGAGCCGCGCTCGTAGTCGGAACCGCGTCCGGTTTGTTCTTCGAGGTGAATTTAGCTTTGCAGCCGATCCCCGAAGTCAGTGAAAGAATAACAAGGCCAGTGACAATCTTCGTCCCATCCATACGGACTCCCATGCGTTTAAATCGTTCCCGTTCAGAGAACGGTCGTTTCAGGAGGAGTACATCGCAAGAGCGGGGCCAGGGTGTTTGCAATTGGGTAAGAAGCCCAAAATTGCTTGTTGTCCCCAATGCGCCTTAGTAAATGGAAGGCAGCAATAAAAAACATATTCCTGGCAGGCCAGGGGGGAGAATCTATGAAATTTCAAGCTACGCTGGTGGCACTCATGTTCGCGCTGCCTTCCATGGGCCATGGTTTGGGATGCCTTGACCCTCAAGATTGGACAACCTGCCCAGGACATGAGTACGAGCAGGTCAATCCTCAGAGTGAATTAGAGCGGAACGCGAGAAAAGAGCTAAAGGATTTTGCTCTATTTTATCAAGGCTGGCTCGCAGGGAAGCTGACCAAAACTCAGGCGAACTATCGCCTAAATGATGGAATCATGACTCCGGATTTTATTTTTGCCACTTCTACGGGTGCCGCTCTTAACTATCAGTCCGCCATGGCTGGTCTTTTCGAGGCCTATGGATCGGACCCACAGTTGGTGGAAATTCTGGACATTTCCATTCGCACCATATCCGAGACCAACGAAAAAATCGTACTGCGGTATCTCGAGCTGCATAAATATCGTGCATCCACAAAAATCTTAATCACAACGGCTAGTTTTGTAAGAAAACATTCAGCTCCGAACAGGATTCAGTGGCAGTGGGTCCAAGAGACAGAATCAACCCTGCCTTTGGATCAACTCACTCAGATCATAAAATAAATGTCTCGGGGGTGCCAGGCACCCCACTTAGGTCGGGTTAGGGATGATTGGTTCCCGGCATGGGGAAAATTGATTAGGATTCTCCATATGAAGACACTGCTGTTTTTATTCCTCCTCAGTTCAGCCGGGGCCCGTGCGGCCTCCTTTGATGAAGCGGCTTTGGACAAGTTAAAGACCGAAGCCAAGGTCAAAAAAGAAAATGTCATTATATACACTTGGTCCCCCCATATGGTGCTGTCGCAAAAGGGGCTGACTGAGGTTTTACAAACAAAATGGAAGCGGCCCACTAAAGTGGTCGTTCTTATCGATCCCAACGCCAATATGGATTTGGCTAAATCCATGGTCAGCCAGAATCGGTGGCCCGCCTCCGTGCTGGTTCCGGTTTCATCTCCCACCTTGATTAAAAGGGGCGTCCGCGTGCACTATCCCAACTATATGTTTAGTAAAAATGGCGATCTGAAACCGGTCGTTCCCGGATATAAGAATCCAAGCCAGCTGAATCGCCTTACTGAAAAGTTTTTCCGATGATTTTAACACTCCTCCTATCGTCGGTTGTGGCCGGCGCGGCTGAGCCTGCATATTGCCAGCGTCCCGCGCGCGCGACCGTTGAGCGCCGCTATCCATTGCCCGACAATGTGAACTATTTTATTCGCGCATCCCAAACTCCTCGCCGCATTGGCTTGGCCACCGCTTCCGGAAATAAAATGGTCAATCTGGATACCGGTGAAATCGAGGATGTTCCCGGATCAATCGACCCGGTGCCCTCTCCCGACGGACAGCTGCTGGTGGTGCCGCTGGCAAAAATCTACAACCCTGCGACCGGCCAGCTGATTACGGTGGAGAAAAAAGATGAGGACAAATTCAAAAGTGTGAGGTTTTTCGTCTTTGGTAAAAACGTTCAGGAGAGAATCTTATCAACGCCTTTGACTGGCCCGGATACCGCCACCGGCGAAGAACAGACAATTACTTCTCAATTCACAATTAAGGATCTTCACGATCAGGGTGTGCAATATCTCACGTCCACCATGGATTTGATGCAACGGAAGGAAGCCTCGGGCGCTGCGGGAAAGCCGGGCTATGAGACCGCTTATTCCGACCACGACATCACCGAAAATTATCAATCGGTGGGTGTCTTGCGGAGCACTCCCACATCCGGGCAATACCGTTTGTTATATGAGGGCGATGGCGCGCTAAAATTTCGCGACTATTCCTTGGATTTTGCGACCGGAAGGGCGACGCCGGCCGGGCCGATTCAAGATATGTGTGGCGCTAAAACCGAAGGGACGCTTCCGGTTATAAGTAAAAACGGCACTGAATTCACGACGTACAACTCCACCACGCAAAAAACTCAGGTCTTCGCTTTCAACGCCGCGACGAGTTCCTGCAAATTGGTGGACACCATTCCGGCTCTAGTCGGCAAGGTGGATTTCAGTCCCGACAATCGGTTATTGGCCTTTCACGTGGATCAAGGCGCCAGCCCGAGTGGCGGTATTTTTGAAGAGCCGGGCGAGGAGAATAAATTCGGCGTGTATTTGTACGACCGGGCGAGACGCTCGATCATCGCCGTGGATGATGACCCCGCGGAGGATTCTTATTACCCGGTGTTCGTCACCAACGACACCATTGCTTATGTGAGTACTAAAAAAGGCGCGGATAAAAAGAGAGAGTACTTTATCAATTTAGCGAGACTGAATATTCAACCCGGTCTGACTTGCACCGATTGCGCCGAAGAAACCCGCAATGGCCAGCTGGCCGCGCTATTGGGTCGCCTGTACAATAGCAAATGCAGTCAACCGAACGCGACGTTCACCAACGCCATGGTCGGATTCAGCCGCCTCAACGCCGCCCGTTGCCGCCAGCTTTTGCAAAATACGACCCCGAGCCATCTCGCGGGAGTGATGGGGGCGGACCTAACCGGCGGCGGCTGGAAGCCGGAACTCCTAGGCTATGTGACGATCGCCGACCTTCAGAAATTATGCAAAGAGCAGGTGCAGGCCACAACCCCAGCTCCAACCCCAGTCACAAAATAAAATGTCTCGGAGCCTTTTTTGCAGTA
>JANMVK010000604.1:0-4647 GCA_031392725.1 Pseudobdellovibrionaceae bacterium | reverse complement strand
GTGTCCCAGCCCACCACTTCGCACGGATAGGAAATGCGTGATCGTGCGGCTTTGCCTTCACGGCTAAGAATTAAGAGCTGATGGCTGCGCGCCAAACGGCGGCCTAGGGCATTGCCGAGCAATCCCGTTCCTCCCGTCATGAGAATTCTCATGCCGGCCCGGTCCTCAGGGCTCTATGAAACTCAGTCAGCGCGCGCCGGCGCGCGAATTCATGATCCACCATAGGCTTAGGGTATTGGCTTGTGCCCGCTTCGGGAACCCATTTTTTTACATATTTGCCGCTCGGATCAAATTTTTTAGCCTGAAGGGCCGGGTTGAACACCCTAAAGTAGGGGGCGGCATCACATCCGCAGCCGGCCACCCACTGCCAATTGCCTACGTTGGAGGCCAATTCAAAATCGAGCAGTTTTTTGGCGAAGTCGCGCTCGCCCCAGCGCCAGTCAATTAGCAGATGTTTGGTGAGAAAACTGGCCGTGATCATTCGCGCGCGGTTGTGCATAAAACCGGTGGCATTGAGTTCGCGCATGCCGGCGTCGACAATGGGGTAGCCGGTCTTACCCTCACACCATTTCTTGAATTCACTTTTATTATTCCGCCACCGGATGTTTTTGTACTTGGGATTGAACGGCTCATTCACCGTATGCGGGAAGTGAAAAAGTGTCTGCATGAAGAAATCGCGCCAGATCAGCTCTTTTAAAAATGTCGGAGACAAGGATTTTGCCGCTTGCGCGATCTTGCGGATGGAAACTGTGCCGAAGCGGAGGTGAATGCCTAGGTGAGAGGTGGCGTCGAGGTCCATGCGGTTTCGCTGTTTTTCGTAGTTGCGGATTAAGACCTTATTGATAGGTGGGGCCGGCTTTGCCGTTCCTGACTTAAATGGTTTTAGACTTTGGGGGTTGAGCTTGCGCAGCCATGCGCGGGAGTAGGGCGTGAAGACCCGGTAGGGTTCGCCGTTGTCTTTTACGATTTCGTTTTTTGCGAAGATCACTTGATCTTTTATTGTGTGGAAGGCCGCGCCTGCGGCGCATGCCAGGGCCGCGACTTTTCTGTCGCGTTCGATCGCGTAGGGCTCGTAATCCTCATTACAGAATACGGCTTTAATATTGTGATTCTTAAAAAGATTGGCCCACACCTTGACCGGTTCGCCAGTGAAGACGCGAACGCCCGGAAGCTCCTTGACCCGATTGCGAATGAACGCCACGCGCGCGTCCCTTGCGGGAAGCTCACGTAAGATACGTTCATCAAAAATAAAAATAGGCAATATGGTCAGGCCGGATTTCAGGGCAAGATAAAGGCCATGATTATCCTCAAGACGAAGATCGCGGCGGAACCAGAAAACGCACAACGGATTCATTCCGCCTAATCAATCTTCCTTGATCTAAACAGTCAACTCGTTAACCGAGGTGAAGTTTCTTTTGAATCTCTTGCTCCAGGTCGATGCCCAAAACTTTGAGTACGTTCACTAAATCGGTCGCACGAATCTCACTGCGTCCGCGAAAAAAACGATTCACAGAAATTCGCGAAATTTCGCAATCCTGTGCAATCCGCGTTTGCTTAACCTTCATGCGGTTAGCCAGCTGAGCCACGCGCGGGCCGATCGTATCCTCTTCTAATTGTCCTTGGTTCCCTTGGTCTTGCATTGATTCTCCCCTTTTGTTGATGGCTGGTGCTTTCATGACACCGGTCAGCCACCTGTAAAGAAGTAGTAGCAAGGGTTGGACCAGGGGTTACTGGTGTAAATTAGGCTCTACAAAGATGCGGCGGCTCATTTAGGCAGATTGGCTTCGATGGACTGCACCAAAATCGGATCCTCTGGTGTCACCTTGGAATCCCAGCGCTGTATCACTTTACCCTCTGGCGAAACGAGGAACTTTTCGAAGTTCCATTTGATCTCACCTGTTTCTGGAGCTGTTGCCGTTAAAGCCTCGAAAAGAGGCTGCTTTCCAGGTCCTTTTACCGGGCCCTTGGAAAACATTGGGAAATCGACCTTAAACTTAGTCTGACAGAATTTCTTGATCTCCGTGTCCGTGCCGGGCTCCTGACCACCAAAATCGTTACTGGGGAATCCCATAACCACTAAGCCTTTACTTTTATACTTTGCGTAAAGAGCCTCGAGGCCGTCGTACTGTTTTGTATACCCGCATTTGGATGCCGTGTTCACGATGAGGAGAGTTTTCCCCTTATAGTTGGAAAGCGGCACTTCCTGCCCGTCGATGGTTTTAACTTTGTATGAGTGAATGCCAGTTGTGGTGGCGGCGTGAGTTGTTTGCATAAAAAAACCTCCGAGTGTGAGAACTAGTAACCAGCGAAGCATATGATCCCCTTGTTGAAGACAATTTTTAACAAGGGCAAGAGCGTGGGTCACGTGCTATGTTCGAATGACCATTTGGGGTGCCCCGCGTGAATTCCATTTTTTCCATTACAATTGTTTTAGCGATGTTGGCCGCGGTCGGCTGCACCAGTGCCAAGGATCGCGCGAAGGCTAAAGAAACTGACGTCAATAAGATGGTGATCTTCGATGAACTGGTCGGAGCTTATTCCGCCGCGATTGTGTTTTACGCGGAAAATGCACGAATTCCGTCGTCGCTGGTGGAGGCCAAATTTAAACAGTCGGATCGCGATGTGGTGATGTCCTACAAACCAGCAGACGAGGGTTTTGTGATCACGGCTAGCTTGGGTGATTATAAAATGTCGATCGATAACAAAAAGCGCGTGTTCGACAAGGACATGCAGGCCACTGAGCCGGTGAATCCCGAGAAGCTGAAGCAAGCGCCGGAAGCTGGCGTTATTTTTAGACGCAAGAAATAGCGGCGAACTCGGGCAGCTTACGAATAAATCCACTGACAAATCTTGGACGCAAACGAAATCCGCGTTTCATTTTAGAACACAAAAAGCATTCCCCTGCGCCCGCGGAGCGGGTTCCCGTATTCTGATTATGTATGGGTGGAATTCCAAGGCGGCCGGTCGGCGTCATGCTCATCATGCTGACCGCTGTGCTTACGGCTCGGTGTGGCCTCAAGCTGTGGACCTCATCAGCATGGATGGTGGCGATTGCAACTTTTTCCCCGCCCAATGTTTTCGCCGCGGATTGCGGTGCCACACCTCAACCGTTATTCGGGTTCGCTTGGATTCTGTATTCACTGGAGCACCGGCGGTCAAACGAGAATGGCCCAGCACTGGGCTCTAGCTATTGCCGCCCTACCCTCAGGAAACTAACCGAATTGATCGCGCGAAATCCCTAGGGATGCACGCCCTGATAAACTTTCGATTGCGGATCAAAGATATCGAGCCAGTTTTCCGCCTGACTTTTTAACTGACGCAATAACGACCTGATCTCGGATCGCGTTGGTGTTCTGGTGAGCTCGGCAAGAATTTCGTATTTAATTTTTTTGATTTCGTTAAAACTCTCGGACCCGGATGCGAAAAACTTCGCGCGATCAGAGACTAAGTGATTGCCGATTTTTATGATCCTGGCTTTCAACGCAAAATATCTTGCCGTCGGATCGGCCCAAGGAGATAAGCGCGATTCGGTTCTTGAGGCCGGTTCGCATCGATAGTACACCGCAAAAACCTGCTGGGCCTCTTTGCACTTGTCGATCGCGATTCGATCCCCACGCAAGCAATCGAGTCCGGCCTCGAGGTTTTGCTTGTATTCATTAATCGGCAACGCGTTTTCGTCAGAATCGACAAACGTAAAATATTGGTTGGCGATGTCTTCAAGAGGGAAAAAGCCGTAAGGCCGTTTGGTGCCGCCGTGGCCATTTTTAGAAAACGTCAGATCTTTGCTGATTATCGTGAAGGAATGAGCGACGGTGATATCACTTGAGTAGATCAAGCCGATATCGCCCTCACGAATACCTTGAAACTGCACTTGGGAGCACAGATCCGGATCGAGCTCCATGGAATCTTGATGACTAAGAAATGGCCGCAGCTGAGCCAAGTACAAGGCCGAGCCATGGCAATTGCCAAGACCGCCGATTCCGTCCATCCAGAATTGCCCGTTGAGAAGAAGAAGTAGCGCTAGCATTCGTGTCCTTTGAGAACGTTCCGAGCAATATCCGTTCCGATGGCCGTCAGATTGCAAATGTCGATCAGAGAAATGAATCCTGTGACCTGCATCTCAAATCAGTTCGTCCTCACACTCGCGTTCGCGTTGACTTGCGGAACTGCAAGCGCCACTGACCGCGTGTTGATTCTGACCGGAGGAGTCAGCTCGGAGCACAAGTTCAAACAAGACGAAATTGACGCCAAACTAATTTACGAAAGTGAAAAATATTTAGGAAATCGAGTCTTCATGGTCACTGAGGACGGCACTTGGCCGTTCGGCGTTAAGTACAGTTCGCAGCTAAATAATGAGGCGGATGAAGAAATCCTTCCCGCCGTCAGCCTCGCCAACGTGAGATACGGCGTCGAGCGGGTGGCCAAGGGCATTCAACCCGGCGAGAAAATCACAATTGTAATCGCGGATCATGGCTACAGCGACATGAGCGGAAGCGGCCGCCCTGGCCGCCCTTGCCGCCGACCGCCTCGGGACAGGACGCCGGCGCGATCGATATCGCACCCGCGCCGCCCTTGTAGGCCTTGTCGCCGGCCGGCTGTCCGTTCGGGGGACGCACCGCGCTCTGGCCCACCGGGCCTTCCGCGCCG
>JANMVK010000293.1:0-2967 GCA_031392725.1 Pseudobdellovibrionaceae bacterium | reverse complement strand
CCTGCTGGTAGGCACGCGAGTAGTTCTCGGGCGTGGGTTCGAGCTTGGCGAGCACCAGCCGCCGCAGCGCCGCCTTGGCGATTTGCGCGGGCAGCATGAGTCAGTTCAGTGGCTTGGCGCGCACGCTGCGCGTCTCAGAGTTCTTCTATTTCTTTCCGGTAAAGGATTTTGTTGTTAAACATTTCCTTTGCCATAATGAGCATAATGGGCACAAATAAACCTAAGAAAGCAGCTACGATGTAAATAAGCATTTTTTTAGGGCTTACAGGGTTAGAAAGTTAATCCGTACTGAAAATTCCAGAATGGAACGCGAAACCAGTGGCAACGGTTATGAAAAAATCCACGACGCCATGTCTTTTGTTATGGAGGTCAAACCGTGGGCGCTAACTTTAGAGGCGGATAACGGTGATGTGATTGATCCTCTCCAAATTAATCCCGCAATCGCAAGATTAGTCGAAGTGGACGACGGCATTGTCATGCAGGCCGGATTTCACGACGGCGCCTGGCGCCTGATCGGCTATGAATGGATGGCGCACTATCAAATGGTCGAGGTTGATCTGGAAATGAGTGACGAGGAATTTGAAAAGACGCAGCTGGAAGCCGAGGGGGAATGGGAGCAACGGCGTTTACAAAACCAGCAAAAAAATAATGATAACTGCGGTCTGCATTGAACACGAACTCTGTAAACAGAGCTCGTGACTGGATTTGGCCCCTAAACTGTAATTCTAATTACTCACCGGCCGGCAAAATTCATAACTGTCGACCACATATTTAGAATCGATCACAGAGGGGAAAGTGGAATTTTCCTCAACCGCCCTGGTACCCGCCTCGTCGAAGCCGGCGGCTACGCACTGGGCGATATATTTCTCGAGATCCAGCACGACTTCCGAAATTAGATTTCCCGTGCCGGTTTTGCGTAAAACATTGGCGGTGGTGAAGCGTCCGCATCCGGTGAAATTGTCGACTAGCATATGCAGGCCATCAGCGTTAAGGGCCCAGGGAATGTTTGAGCCCTGTAAATCGCTGGACGAAACTAAAACACCGCTCGAAGAAAGAGCGAAAATCCGCCGCTTCAAATCGACTTTGTTGCTATCGAGTTTTGTGTAGCTCGAACAAACAAAGGTTTTGCCAACAAGATCGGCCGCCGCGGGCTGAGCCGCGATGGTCATTAGGTTGCTTAGTTGCGCGCCGGTAAATTTAGCGAAATTGCTTTCATTGATAAGGCCACCGGCGGACTCTTTATCGCTGGGACCGGTGCGACTAACCAAAAATTCCTGAAGCGCGAAACCATCGCTTGATGTGATCTGCAATAAAATTGAAGAATCATTGTTGGTGAAACCCTCAACCACGATATCGAGTTGCGTAAAAGGTTGGTTCGGCAAAATTTGTACAAAAGTTGCATCAGGCAGCATCACAAGGTTTTGAAAATTTACCGGATTGCCGTTTGTCACTTTGGCAAATTGAAAAAGACCATCGAGCGAAACAGTGGTCGCGCCCGTCACACCCTTGGCGCTGTGAATCAGAGTTTTTCCGGCCTTACCGGTCGAAAAACCCGAGAGCTTGATCTCCGAAATCATTTTGGGGCCGTTGAACTTCACTACAAAATGTTCGCCGCCGGTCGCACGGCTGGGTCCCGTGGGCAATACATAGGTTTGACCGGTGGAATCAATTGGAACGCTGACTCCAAATGCGACGTTCAATTGAGTTGGACCCGGAGCTGCTCCGGCCTGCGCGGAAGCCATTATCGTAAAAGACACCAATGTAATAAAAATTCGCATATTTCCCCCAATGCGTTCATCTCGGCCGTGGTTAAAAAATTAATGGAAGGCTGGCGAGGATGCAAACAAAAAACAATTTAGAAAATTATCGGTGACGAATTGGCTGAGACCGGATTTGATCAAAGGCGCTCACATAGATGTTTTACTGTTGTGTGCGATTTCCGGGGGGAAATAATGAAGATTCATTTCTTGTGGGTTATTTTTTCGTTGATGTTTGTGACTCAGGCGCAAGCAAGCGTCAGCATTAGTAACGGAATCGTGACGGTGAATGTTTCTGGCGCGGACGGTTACAATTATGGCTCCGATGGTTCCAGCGCCGGCCAAATCAACGTCAGCCTATCTTATTCCGATGATACAAAAAAATTAGTGAACATAATTGGAACGACAACTCATTTCGGCCGGGTCGAAAACGTGAATGCGCAGATCGCGTTGGTCAATTTAAAAGAGATTCGACTTTATGCGGTGGGCGGCGATGGCGCCCAGGGTTCCAGTGGATATTCGGGATCTTCAGGCCGTGATGGCGACACCGGTTCGGATGGATACTCAGGTTCAGATGGCTGCCCTCCGAGCAATGGCAGTAACGGTCAAGACGGCCGCGACGGCAGTGACGGCGGCAATGGTGGTTCCGGCGGAGGCGGAGGCGATGGCGGCAACGGCGGCGCCATTCAAGTGAACACGGCTCCCGAGCAGAGTGAATTGATGTTGTATGTTAAGACGGCCATTAGCTCAGGCGGCGGTGGACCCGGCGGCTCGGGCGGTTACGGCGGCTCAGCTGGACGCGGCGGCCGCGGTGGCCGGGGCGGATCCGGCGGGAAAAATACGTGCACGGATTCGGCGGGGAAACCCATCGGCGGTCCCGACGGTTCCAATGGATACGACGGCCGCGATGGCCGTGATGGTTATTCAGGCACCAACGGTTCCAGTGGCTACGATGGCGGCAGCGGACGCCGTGGCACTAAGAGTTATAATCTGGTCTCAAGCGGCGGCACGCAATCTTACGCTGAGCCCTTTCAACTTGAAATCACGGCGGCAACTTTCCTCGATGATCTAACCGACGGAATTTTGGAACCCGGTGAAAAGGCATATATTATGTCGCTGAAAATTTCGAACAAAGGTCCGATGCCGAGCCCGGCCGGACAAACGATCCAGCTCGGAGATCCTCGAGACCGAGCTTCTCGATCGGGCCCAG
>JANMVK010000568.1:0-4686 GCA_031392725.1 Pseudobdellovibrionaceae bacterium | reverse complement strand
CCATCGCGTTGAAAGACCTGATGCTTATTAATGGATGTCAGGTTCACCCGAGCCCGAGGTGCCGCCGGTTTTGCCTGTGATTTCGCCGCCTTGGTTTGCGCAACTCTGGCCGGACAGAGTTTTGCCGCCGCTTTCTGCACGGCTCGATTGGCTTTTTGAACCGGGTCTTGCCGCTTAAGAAATTCGTTTAAAATCATTTCCAGCGTTGCTGCCATATCAGGGCTATTGCTTTTCTTCTGCGCCACTAGGGACTGCGCCCTTTTAAGTTTTTCAAAGGTGGCTCTGGAAACATTTAATTTCAATTCGACTACATCGGCGCCAATCGGCTTTGCGGTTTCGCGTGTGGCAGCCTTTGGATTCAATCTCGCGACCTCAAAATCCACGTCGCGTTTAGAATTGTTTTGAGCGAATGCGATCAGCTCATTGGCATTTTGACTAGAAAGCACTGAAACCACCCGGCTGGCCTTTGAGACAGATATTTTTTGACGTTGCAAGGCTTCCTTTAGCGCGGGAATCGCCGTGGCTTTTCTGCTAACCGAGATGAATGCATAAGCCACGGATTCACTTAGTCCAAGCCATTGAACGGCATATTGAAACAAGCTGGCCGCACCCAATTTTCTGAACAGCTTGATTCGATCAATCTTCTGCAAGACTTGGACAATCTGCCATTCGAGCAGCTGATGGTCCCGGCACAATTTCAGAGCGTATTGATGTAGAGACTCTTGTTCCTTTGTGAGCGGCACAGACATTGATCATCCCCGAAAAAAGATGCATTATCTTAGCACAAATGTGGATGAAGGGAAATGGTTATGCCGATCGTCAGAATCAAAATCAAATTATAAAATTCCGTTATGCAGATGCGCTTCCGGATTTTCCGGCCGGACATTTTTCTGCCGAGTCAGCCGGTCATCTTGCCGGAGGTTTAGTCGGAGATCTTCCAGGGGGCAGTGGGCCACGATCCGTGATCACCAATGATTGCGCGCCTCACGCCACTTGGTGAAGGACTCCAAGTCTTTAGAATAAATAAACGGATTGATCTTTAATTCCTGCGCCAGCGTAGTGGGCGAAGTCGGCCGACCTTGCGCCAAAGCCTCGCGGCACAGCTGTTCGTATTCAAACAAATCCTCGGACACCGAGCGCAGTTGATGTTTGATAAATTCCAGATTTCTCAGAGTGTATTCATGGCCGAAATAAATCCGCGTGGCGGCCGGCAGCTGTTTTATTTTTTGCATGGAAGCGTACATTTGCTCAAAGGTGCCTTCAAATATTCGCCCGCAGCCGGCGGAAAATAAAGTATCGCCGGTAAACAGCGCTTCCAGTCCGGCGAAATGAAACGCGATTTGGCCCAAAGTGTGGCCGGGAACATCTAAAATTTTGACTTTGTGACCGAGCAGCTCGAGGTTGTCGCCCTCTTTGACGGCGCGGGTGATGCCGGGAACGCGTACGCGGTCGTATTCGGACGCCCAAACTTCACAACTCGATTCCTTGGCCAGCTCCATGACGCCGCCGATATGATCCAAATGGTGGTGCGTGCACAAAATGGTTTTCAGCCGCAGACGTTTATGATCGAGAAACTTGCGCACCGGAGTGGCTTCGCCCGGATCGACCACGGCGCATGAGCCATCCGGCTCGGCTAAAACGTAAATAAAATTGTCTTTAAGTGCGTTGAGTGTGTGAATGATCATGCGAGGTGGATCCAAGTATTGTTAGGTAATGGCCGATGGTGGTTTCCAAACCTTGTTCAAGTGCTTCACAAAATAAAGCATGTCCAATGGAAGCTTCATCCAGCCAGGGGATTTGTTGCACTAAATAAGCTAAATTGGCCTGATTGAGATCGTGCCCGGCGTTAACGCCGATGCCATGTTTGCGAGCGACTTCGGCCACGGTTTTGTAGCGCGCGGTCACCGCCGAGCGCTCGTTGGAGGCGTAAAAGTCCGAGTATTTTTCCGTGTAAAGCTCAATCCGGTCGGGTTTGATCGCCAAAAGCGAATGTTGTTGAGCGCTGTTGAATTCAAACGGATCAACAAACAAAGACACACGAATGCCGAGTTCCTGCATTTGCCTCACGGTTTTCACCAAAAACGTTTCATTGGCCGCCAAATCCCAGCCGGCGTTGGAAGTCAAAGCCTCGGGTGGATCGGGCACCAAGGTGGCCTGGTCCGGAGTGAAGCGTTTCATCATCGTTACGAAATCAGGCGACGGATAACCTTCGATATTAAATTCCACCGGCTCCTGCTTCTGATTCCAACTGGCGATCAAAGCATGAAGCTGCTCGACATCGGTCAAGCGAATATGGCGGCCATCGGGCCGCGGATGGACCGTCAAGCCGCGGACTCCATAATTTAAAATTTTTAACGATAAGGCCGCCACATCGGGAAGGTTTTTTTCACGGGAGTTGCGCAGGGTGGCCAGTTTGTTCACATTGACGCTCAAGCGACACATAGTGGATGCTCTTACCATGGAAGGATCAACATGCAAAAAACTTTGATTCTCATTCGCCACGGACATCGGGATAACACCCGCCGCGAACTCGACAACGGCCTAAGCGACAAGGGCCGCGAACAGGGCAAAGCGCTCAAGCGATTCTTCACTGAACGATTTTCAAAGGAAGATCTGGCCACAGGCTTATGGCTGGTGTCCAGCCCCAAACTCCGCTGTGTGGAAACCCTGCAACCCATTGCTAAGGCTATTGACCGGCCGGTCGACAGCCATCCCGGCCTTGATGAACAAAGTGGCAAAGAGACGGTTAAGGCGTTTGAGGGCCGGATTGAGGCGTTCCTCAAGGAGTGGATCGAGTCTAAAAGTCCTCTAACCGTTCTGTGCAGTCATGGGGATTGGTTGCCGATGGCCTCTCAGAAGCTGCTGGGAATTCAGCCAATTTTCAAAAAGGGCGGATGGCTGGAGCTTGAGTCCGCAGGCGCCGGACACTTTCTCCGTTGGTATGTCCCAACCTTTAAGTACTTCTTCAAATAGGCGAAAACTGACCAAATTATAACAGGTTTGAGGATTGTTTTTGCCTCTATGGCCTGATAGAACTTTGAGTCATGACTGATTCTGATGGTCAACGCAGAAATGATTTTGTTTCCCCCACTTTTGCGCCCTACAATAAAGAGAACCCGGGGGGGGATGCAATGGTCCGTCATATCGACTCCGAATTACAGGCCTTAAAAGATCTCGCGCTGCAAATGGGCGGCTGCGTGGAAAAGGCTCTGGATAATGCATGTAAAGCGATTATGGGCGAAGACCGCAAGGCGATTGAGGAAGTTCACCGCCATGAATCGCGCATCAATGATCTACAAATTCTGATTGATGAATCCTGTGTGAATGTTTTGGCCAAACAGGCTCCGGTGGCCAAAGATTTGCGTTTGGTGATCGCCATCACCAAAATCAACACCGATTTAGAACGCATGGGCGATCAGTCCGTGAACATAGTGCATGGCGTGCGCGATCTTTATATGTTATGGCCCGACACCAAATTACCCCCGCAGATTATGCAAATGATCGAAGGCGCGCGTGAAATGGTGAGCTGGGTGCTCGACGCATTTTCCAGACGCGATATTGAACTGTCACAAAAAGTTTTAGAATACGACGACAAGATCGACGAGCTTAAGGATTCCCTGATCCGCGAGATGAAGGAAAAAATGAAACTAGGCCCGGATCATGTTGAGATCGGCCTGACCTTTATCATGATCGCTAAAAACCTCGAGAGAATGGCCGACCATGCGACCAACATCGCGGAAGAGGTCATTTATCTCACCACAGGAAATGACGTGCGCCATGGTCACTCTCACTCCGTCGGCTCTTAATACCAGCACGGTCCGCCCCATTGATGCCCGCAAACGCGTGCTGGTGGTGGAGGATGAAAGCGAAATCCGCCAATTGGTGGTTTTGCATTTGCGCCGCGAAGGTTTTGACGTGGAAGAAATGAGTGACGGCGAACAGGCCCGCCAGGCGTTGGGCTCGAAAAATTTTGATTTAGTGATTTTGGATTGGATGCTGCCCTCGTTGAGCGGCCTTGAGTTGTGCCGTTGGTTGCGTAAACGCAGCTCGCACACCACCACACCTGTTTTGTTTGTCACAGCCAAAACCGAGCCGGAACATGTCGCCACCGGACTAGACGCGGGCGCCGATGATTACCTGAGCAAGCCGTTTGACACGTTGGTGTTGATGGCGCGGGTGAATGCGCTCTTGCGCCGCCAAGATTGGCTGAAGGAGAAAGCCTCGGCTCCGAGCGCGGTGTCGGCGATATTGTCACTGGGTGAATTGGTTATGAATATTCAGACCTATGACGTGTCGTTGATGGGTGAAAAATTGGATCTCACACGCTCCGAATTCCGCTTGCTGGAGTGTCTGATGGGCAACCAGGGCAAAGTTCTGTCGCGCGAATCTTTGATCGGCGAAATTCAAGGCGAGAACGTCAATGTCGTGGGCCGCACCGTGGACACGCATGTTTTTGGCCTTAGAAAAAAATTGGGCAGCTACGGCGATATGATTGAAACCATTCGCGGCGTCGGTTACCGCGTCCGTTATCTCCCGCCCACCAACTAAGTGATGAAGCCTTCATCTTTCTTTCCCTGGCGCCTATTCCGTTGGTTTGTCCGGCGGCAATTGGTTTTAGCCTCCATTCTTTTCGTTTTGTTGAGTGGTTTGGGCTTTTGGCTGATCGGTGAGTTCCGTGGCTTGAGC
>JANMVK010000558.1:0-4782 GCA_031392725.1 Pseudobdellovibrionaceae bacterium | reverse complement strand
CAACCAACACGGCGCCGGTCTCAATCAAGTTTTAAAATGGAATGGAGCCGCTTGGTCGCCGATGACGGACACCGGTGTGGAAGCGCTAATCGCCGGCAATGCAATTTTAATCAACGGTCCCGTCTCGGCCACCACAATATCGGTCGACACCGGAATCAATGCCAATCAGGTTATGAAACTCGACGGCTCGGGCCGTCTTGCCATCGGCACTGCCACAGTAACCGCCGGCGCGATTTTAGATTTATTCGCTACCGGCACAACCAACAGCTCGCTGTTGCTCCCGCGCTCAACTACCGCCAGCCGCCCCGCTGTTGGCGTCGACGGCATGATCCGCTACAACACTTCACTCGCGAAATTTGAAGTTTACGAAAACGGCAACTGGTTTAATATGGCCACGGGCGCGACCGGCGACAATCTTGGCAACCACCTCGCTACAACACAAATTGTTTCCATCACCGGCACCGCCGCCACACCGGGAATCGCCTTTGCCGGCGACACCAACACCGGACTGTATGCCGCGGGCGATGGTGGCATTGGCTTTACCAACAATGGCGCGGAGAGCCTGCGCATCAATAACAATGGCTTCGTAGGTATAGGCACCAGTCTGCCCGGCGGTCCTTTGGATGTGAGAAAACCCAACACCGAAACCGCCGCCGGATATTACGCGGGAATCACGTCGCTAATCGACCTCGCTCCGGGCGCCGCGTCCTCAGTCACAGGATATATGGGGAATTTTACTCGGCTAACTTCAAGTTCAGACAATATCACCGGCCGAGATTTAATGGGAACCGACACCAGCGTTCACCTCTATGGCGGAACCACCACGGTCAATTCCGCACAAGCCATCACCTCCGTCGTTGGAAACTACACGGCACGTACACTCACTTACGGAACCGCCGGCAGTTTTAAAGTTGAGAACAACGGCGCCGGCACCATTGCCAATGCCACGGCCGTCGATGCCATAGTTCTGCAGTCATCAGGCACCGTGGACAACGCGATCGGTGTTAATATCGGGCTGGTGCAAGGCACCACCTCGAAATATTCTTTGATCGCCTCTGATCCTACGGCCCCCAGTTACTTAATGGGCAAGGTTGGAATCGGCACGACTGGACTCAGCGGCTCGATGTTGGACATCAACGGCACCGGCGTTAACTTCTCAAGCGTCATCGTTCCGCGCGACACCTCGGCGGTGCGTCCGACCGGCGCCAACGGCATGATCCGTTACAACACCAATCTCTCAAAGTTCGAAGTTTACCAAGCGGGCACTTGGACAAATATGCATGACGGAGCCGGTAGCGGCGCCGACAATCTCGGCAATCACACCGCCACCACTGCAATCGTGGCGATCACCGGCACCGCGAACGCTCCCGCCTACGCTTTCACCGGTGGAAATTACCGCGGCATGTACGCGCTTGGTACCGGCGCGATCGCCATTAGTACCAACAATACGATGCGGTTGATGGTGGACGCCGACGGCAATGTTGGACTCGGTACAAGCGATCCCTCCGCACCACTGACTATAGATACGTCCTCAGGGGAGCCCATTCACATCAAGTCCTCAAACGGCGCGTACAACACCATGGTTTATTATCGCAACAATGGGTCGACCGTAGGGGGATGGCTCGGCTATGACAATGGCTCGGGATCTTGGTCAGCCAACGGCATGTATTTTGAGAGTAACAATCAGCCGATCCGCTTAGGCGCCAACGGCGTGGCCAACCTGTCCGTTTCTAACAACGGCACCGTGGGAATTAATACCGGCTCCTCCGCTTTGGGCGCGGCCTTGGACGTACGCGGCACCGGCGTCAACTACTCGAGTTTGCTGGTTCCGCGCGACACCTCAGGACTTCGCCCCACTACAGGCGTCAACGGCATGATCCGTTACAACACCAATCTTTCAAAATTTGAAGTCTATCAATCCAACACCTGGACCCAAATTCAGACTGGTAGCGGCACCAGCGTAAGTGCCATCGACGACCTCAGTGATGGTAAAACCACTCCGGGAGCTTCGGTCCTGTTTCTCGGCGCCAGTGCGGGAAATTCCAACGCCGCCGGGGGAACTGACAACGTGGGCGTCGGACCCTCGGCACTTAGAGACAATACCGTCACGGACTTCAACACGGCCGTTGGAAGTAACGCTCTTTATCAGCTGGCCTCCGGATCAGGCGAGAATACGGCCGTTGGTTATGGATCCCTGGCTAGTATCTTCGCGGGTTTCAACAATACTTCTGTGGGAGCCTTCGCCGCAAATTCAATCGAGGGGGATTACAATACGGCCATCGGCGAGGGAGCGCTTTATCTTACAGCCGTTGGTTCAGGCAACGTCATCGTCGGCGCTGAGGCCGCTGTAACCGCGGGCACAAAAGCCAACAACACAATGTTAGGAACCAAGGCCGGCAATCTCGCCACTTCAGCCGACAACAACATTCTGCTCGGATATCAAGCTGGCGACAATATCACCACCGGCGACGGCAATTTAATAATTGGTTACGACATCAATGCACCCGTGGCCGCGGGCTCCAACCAGATGTCCATTGGAAATGTTATTTTTGGTACCGGCGTGGACGGCACCGGCGCCACAATTTCAAATGCAAGAATCGGCATTGGTGTGGTCACCCCCACCTCTGGCTCGCGTTTGGATGTCTCTGGAACCGGCGTAAACTTCAGCTCTTTAGTTGTTCCGCGCGACACCTCCGCAGTGCGCCCCACCGGCGCCAACGGCATGATCCGCTACAATACGAATCTCTCGAAGTTTGAAGTTTACGAAAATAACAACTGGGCCAGCATGGTCACCGGCACGGTGGCGGGCGACAATCTCGGCAATCACATCGCCACTCAACAAATTTTATCTGTTTATGGAACCGGCACCGCGCCCGGAATTGCGCTGGGCCAATCTAACACCGGAATGTGGGCCGCGGGAACAGGTTCCATCGCCTTCAACACCGCCGGTGTTGAACGCATGCGTATGGCCGCGAATGGCAACGTAGGTGTAGGCACGGCGACCCCTCAGGGTCCTTTGGATGTTCATAGCTCCTCCACTATTTCTTCGATGTTCGTAACTAATTCGAACGCCGGTTATCAGGTCATGATATACGCCTCGGCTGATTCGAATGACTCAGCTGGGATTTGCGTTGGCACGCTTGGCGATGGGTGCACGGCAGACGAACGCAAAATCCAATATTTCAATAATGGCGGTCTGGACAAATATTGGAACTACTATGGACTAAAATTCTCAGTCGACGCCAGTACCGATGCGATGAGCATCCTGCAAAACGGCAGGGTCGGCATAGGGACTACCACTCCAGCTGCAGGATCAATTCTCGATATCAACGGAACTGGTGTGAACTTCTCGAGCTTGATCGTGCCGCGCGATCTTACCGCCCGCCGCCCCGTCACCGGCGTCAACGGCATGATCCGTTACAACACTAATCTCGCGGCGTTTGAGGTATACGCGAACAATCAGTGGGCGACTCTCGCCACGGGCAGCGGTGGCGGCGCCACCGATCTCGATGGCTTGAGCGATGCGATTTACAAGTCGGGCGACAATTCGTTGTTTGTCGGAACCGGCGCCGGCAACGGATCCAGTACCGGCGACTTTAACGTGGCGCTTGGTAAAGCGATGACCGCGCTCACCAGCGGCACCGACAATACAGCCTTGGGCTTTAATGCGAGCATAAGTCTCACCTCAGGTTCCTCAAATATCGCACTTGGTTCCAACGCCCTGGCTTCCTCAACTACAGGTTCGAGCAATATCGCGATTGGTCAAAATGCGCTGTCCACGGACATTGGCAATGGCTCTAACATCGCCATTGGTTCCGACGCCATGAAAGACGGAGGCGGTGGTCAAAACGTGGCCATCGGATTTGCGGCACTAAAATCCGTCGGCGGTTGGGACAACACCGCGCTAGGTGCTTACGCCGGCTTCAACCAGACCGCCGGCTATGGAAATATTCTAATCGGTAGCGGAGTGGACGCTCCCGACCTGACCGGCGGCTACCAGCTCAATATTGGTGATCTCATCCATGGCGACATTACCGGCGGCAGAGTTTCAATTGGCCGAGCTGTGACTGCAGGCGCGGCCTTGGATATTAATGGCACCGGCGCCGCAAGATATTCTTCGTTGATAGTTCCGCGCGACACTTCGGCATTCCGCCCGTCGCTGGGCGTGAACGGCATGATCCGCTACAATACGAATCTCTCGGCGTTTGAAGTTTATCAAAATAACAATTGGGCGACGATGGCCACTAGCGCGAGCGCGGGCGATAATCTTGGCAACCACACGGCCACTACACAAATTTTATCTACGGTAGGCACCGGCACCGCGCCCGGATATTCCTTTATCGGCCAAGCCAACACCGGTATGTCGGCAGTGGGCACCGGCACCATTGCCTTCAATTCCGCGGGTGTGGAGCGTCTGCGTATCGCGGCCAATGGCAATGTCGGTATAGGAACGACAGCCCCCGCACAGAAACTCGGCGTCATTGGAAAGGCCGTCGTCAGTGTTGGTCCACCGAGTGATACAAATGCAAACCTCCAAGTGTCCGATGAAACGACAAATTTACCCTACCTGACACTTTCAACTTCAACCAATGAGGTCTCATTCGGAGCGTCTGGGTCGGGTTCAGGCGGGCAAATTGCTGTTGATTTTGGAGACCTTGAAATCAAAACCGGTCAGGGCTGGACCCTGCATCCTAGCGTCTCGGGAACAGTAAGGATGATTGTAAAAAACAATGGTGGCGTCGGCATCGGAACTACAAGTCCCGGGACTGGTTCGATTCTCGA
>JANMVK010000537.1:0-1799 GCA_031392725.1 Pseudobdellovibrionaceae bacterium | reverse complement strand
GAAGTCGTTAAGAGCATCAAAGAAAATCCCAATTCGCGCCGCCACTTGGTGGTGGCTTTTAATCCCGGCGAATTGGATCAAATGGCGTTGCCTCCGTGCCATGCGTTTTTCCAGTTCTATGTGGCGGGCGATAAATTGTCCTGCCAGCTTTACCAGCGCAGCGCCGATATCTTTTTGGGCGTGCCGTTTAATATCGCCAGTTACGCTCTGTTGACCATGATGATGGCGCAGGTGTGCGGTTATAAGCCGGGCGATTTTGTGCACACATTGGGTGATGCGCATTTGTACCGCAATCATTTGGATCAAGCGCGCTTGCAGCTGTCGCGCGAACCGCGGCCGTTGCCGCGCATGAAAATCAATCCCGCCGTTCAAGACCTGTTCGAATTTAAATACGAAGACTTTGAGCTTGTGGATTACGATCCTCACCCGCCGATTAAAGCGGAGGTTTCCATATGACGTTATCCCACATCGTGGCGGTTTCTGAAAACGATGTGATCGGCAACAACAACACCTTGCCGTGGGATATTCCGGAGGACATGAAGTTCTTCCGCGACAAAACCAAAGGCCGCGCTTTGATTATGGGCCGCAAGACTTTTGAATCGGTCGGCCATCCGCTCCCCAACCGCTTGAATGTGGTGGTTTCTAAAAGTGGTTTTAAATTCGACGCTCCCAATGTGGCGGTGCAGCCCGATTTGCAATCGGCGGTGGAGTACTGCAAGGGCAAGACCTCCAAGTATGGCGATGAGATTTTTATTATTGGCGGTGGTGAGATTTTTAAGCAATCCATGTCGATGGTGAATGTGATTTACCTGACCCGCATTCACAAACAGTTTCCCGGTGATATTTTTTATCCAAAAGTCTCCTTGAAAGATTTTGAACTGATTGAACAGCGCGACCGCACCGAGCCGGTGCCGTTTTCTTTTCTCACCTACATGCGAAAGCTGGCATAACCACACGTGAAACGATTCTTCGTTCTATTCGCTGTCGCATTCGCGGTTTTCTTCCCTTCGTTGAACGGCACTTATCTTTATTGGGATGATTCCACTCACATTATTAATAATCCGAACTTAGTCAGCGGCGATCTGCTGGAGTTTTGGACAGGGGAATATTACCGCCTGTACATTCCGATGATTTATACGGTGTGGGGCTGGCTGTTTATGATCACCGCTTCGCCGTGGATTTATCATGTGTTCAACTATGTTCTGCACGCGGCCAACGGAACGATGTTTTACCGCATGGCCCGATTGACCGTGCCCAGCGCCGGCTCGACTGTTCTGTGGCTGGCGACTCTAGCCTTTATGGTGCATCCGCTGCAAACCGAACCGGTGGCATGGATTGCCGGCGGCCGGGATTTGCTTTCGACTTTTTTTGCATTGGCCGCGGCTTTGGTTTTATGGCGTGCGACCACCTGGCCGTGGTTTGTGGGCGCCACCGTTTTGTTTCTGGCCAGTTTGTTGAGTAAGGCAACCACCGCGCCATTGCCGGTGGCGCTGCTGGTGATTCCCGCTTTCCGGCAAATTGCCACTCGCTGGCATAAAGCTACATTGGGGATCTGGCTCGGGTCGGCGGTGGTGGTGATGTACATCAATAAGATGGTTCAACAGGCCGACTCGGATAACTTGATAAAGCCGCTCACACTTTTTGAACGGGCGCTCACCGTGCTCGACACCATGGGTTTTTACCTGCAGAAAATTGTGGTGCCGTGGCCGCTGTCGGGAGATTACGGACGCATTCCGTCGGCGGTGGTGCAACAGCAAATGTACTGGATGCCGATTGCGATTCTGCTGGTGGTGACCGCG
>JANMVK010000523.1:0-6592 GCA_031392725.1 Pseudobdellovibrionaceae bacterium | reverse complement strand
CGGGCTCGATTCACAGCTGGCTTCATCACGACAGTTGGCGCTCGAAATCAAGCGAGAGCATCCGCAAGCGTTCGCATGAGGCCTTTCACTTCACCGGTGTTTATACGCTGAGCTTCGCCGACAAGGCTAAGATTCAAGATCTGGTGATGCAGCTTATGGATAAAGTGGAAAAGGTCGTGGGCCCGTCTCCCGAGGAAGACATGGGCTGTTTATGTATCGACTGGTTTGATGTCTAATTTGGAGTGGTTCCGTCGACGGAACCACTTTCCTTACCGAAGCCGGCAGCTGCGTTCGCGCGCTTCCGCGCGGCAGTCACTGTAACCCGAAAAACTTCCCACCAAATCGTGATGGCGCCGGCCACTGGCATCGGTCCAATACACCCACAAATTGACACCTTGGACTTCGCCCTGACGGACGACTTCGGTGCACTGGCAAACGGCATTGCGGTCGGAAGCCAGAACAGGAACAGTGGCCAACATCAACAAAACACTCATTAAAAATTTCATTAAATCCCCCTTGGATTGACTGGAGTTAAATAACAAAATCGGCGCGGATTTGTAAGTCCCAAATGAGCCGGAGCTTTTTTACACTCTAGTCAACGGGGCAAAAGGGAATACATGAGTTCACGGGTCTGGTTATTGATTATTATATTGGGTCTGATGCCGTTGATAATGAATTGCGGCCGTAAAGACTTTAGCGGTTCCCCTGAGCCCACGGCACTCTCCGCGCAGAACTTTGAAATCGATTATGAATCCAATAGTCCCGGCATGGAAGTTCAGGCCATATGTGGCCTGCCCGTTGGCTCCGCCGCTCATGTCACCGTCGATGCGACTGGTGCAACGGTTAGCCGCTTTACTCTACGTAGCTGCCAAGGGCGCGTGTTTGAATGCACCGGCCGCTATGAACGGCCCTTCCTCCCCGCTGCGGACTTCCCAACAATGGTCAGTCAATTGCGCCTAGGCCAGGGCATTTTTGCGATGGATGGAACGGACAGTTCACTTCAAGTGATCGCGCCGGAACTGAATATGGATATCAAACGTTTTCTAAATGGATCGCCGAGCGGCGGCGGCCGTGAGGTCTTCCTTAACGCCGGGCCTATGGTTGAAGCGATAATGGCCTCCCCGAACCTGGCCTGCGCGGTGCCGCACAACTAGCGGTCATTTATCTCGGGGCCCGCGCCGCATTTTGGCAGCACCATGAAAAAACAACCGCCGATACCGCCTGATATATAGATAAACGCGGGCGGGCGGCGGCCCGAGTCCTGCTCTAATGCCCCCCCGGTATGGGAAGTTTTAAAATTGCTCTTAAAGTCATTGCGGCGACAGCTACGTGCTTGTTCCTTATGGGCATGACGTCGTCCCTGCCCAAAGCCCCTTCGCTATTCGTCACTTTAGGCCTCCAAGGTGAGCCCCTGTCAGGCGATGAATGCCTTAAGCGCTGCGTGGGCTGCCCCTTCCACGATCACCGTTACTTCTACAAATACTCCCTAAATGAACCCACCGTTGAGACTGACAGCAAAGGCGTGTTTCCGGTTTTTTATGGCGGCAATGTGATTTCAAAAATGGGTGACCCGCGCCTTGGCCACAAACACATGGGCATCGATATCGCCGGCCGCACCGGCAGCGCGATTGTCGCCGCATGGACTGGAAAAGTTTTTTACTCCGGCTGGAACCAATTGGGCGGCTGGGTTGTGATCATGAAACACAAAAACGGTTATGTTACGTACTACGCGCACCTGAAAGACAAACCCTCCGTGAGTCCGGGCCAACACGTGATCGCGGGACAACGCCTCGGCAGCCTTGGCCAGAGCGGCAATGCTCAGGACACCGTTCCTCATTTGCATTTTGAAGTTTCAAAAGCGAGCGGACGATTGCTCAATCCGCTCAGCGTTTTATAAATTCGGCAGCACCCATTCTAAATAACTTTGAAAATCGGTTTTCGCCGCTGTGCCCGCGGGTGTGCGATTTTTTATTTCCGTGAGGTAGGTTAAATAGCTCGCCACATTTTTCTTCATATCCGGCGGCACCGTGACCGCGCCCAAGCGGTCGATGGCCGTGCCGACCTTGCCCTGGCTCTCTAATCCCAAAGCGGCGTTCACTTGAGCTTTGGCCCAATAGGGCGCCTCGCTCTTCACTTGGTCAAAGGCGAGCACGGCTTTGTCCCACTTCTTCATGGTCCAATAGACCACTCCTGAATTGAAGGCGACCGGCATAGCCGCGTCTTTGATGTCGTCCAATTCATCCATGGCATCCGAGTAGTCGCCCTTTTTGAACAGGTAGTACGCATAATACATCCGCGCGAGATCGGATTTGTTGGCGCGGACATTGGTTTTCATGGTTTCCGCGGCGATGTCGTTGGAGCCGACAAAACTCATTAGCTTGGCGTATTCGGTGGCCGCCCATAAGTTCTTGGGATTTTTTGTGTGGAACGTGCGGAGCACATCGGCCGAGGTGGTGTAATCCTGGCGTTTGAGCAACGCCGGCACCCAGCTCTGCACGGTGGCCACGTGATCGGGCTTTAATTTTAAGGCGCGGGCAAAATGCGTATCGGCTTCAGTGAATTGATTGGTCAACCCATAAGTATTGGCCAGCTTCACATGAAGTTCAAAGTCATCGGGTGAAATGCGCGAGGCCACCGAGTAGTTTTCCAGAGCCGCGGGATAATTTTTAGCGGCCAACGTGACGTCACCGCGCAGGTTCCAACAAAGAAAGTTGCGCACGTCCACTTCGGTGCACTGGCGCGCGAAGGGTTCGGCTTCCTTAAATTTTTTGAGCGCCTGAAGAATGTAAACATAAGTCGTAAGAGTTTCGGCGTGAAATTGCTTAGCCTCATAGGCCTTTTTGATGTCTTTTTCCGCCAATTCGGGGTGCCCAAGGGTCAGCTGACTTTGGGCGCGGTTCAAGTACGCATCAAACCCCGGCGGCTTGGTGCCTTCGATGTAGGTTGTGAAATTCTTAATGGCCAAATCGTGCTGGCCTTGGTTCTTATAAATATGGGCACGCTTGAGAGCGGGCTTTAGATCTTTGCCCGACAACTTCTCGGCGTAATCGAGTTCCAGCAAGGCTTTCTCAATTTGATTGGCCTCGTGGTATTTGTCGCTGAGTAAAATTCGGAGCTCACGGTCGAAAGGATTTTCCTTGGCCGCCGTCACCAGAAAAGTCATGGCCTCGTCGTTTTGACCGAGCTTCACCAAACAATTCATAATCGCCGGAGCGGCCACGGTGCGCGCGATGTTGTTGTCATAAGCATGTTTGTACAATTTAAGCGCGGCTTTGAAATTTCCTTTGCTTTGTTCGCTTACGGCCTCTTTCAGCACGGGCCATTTTTGCAGATCCTCTTGGCTGGGATCGGCAAAACCAGACGGGCTGAAAACACTGAGAATTAAAAGCATGGACACTAATTTCACAGGAGAATCCTCCGCAGTTGTTCCCTATAAAATCGGTTATTTTCAGGCATACCTTTAAAATATCTTGACCTAAGTCGGCTCGACTTTGCCGGACCTTAGCCACTTGCCTTGTGAACTCGGCGGTAGTACCCCTGGCCCGGGATCAATCACGATCCAATTGTGTAAGAGGGTTAAAATGAAAAATCTGAAACTAGCGGTTCTGTTCCTCGTCAGCTCCTTTGGCAGTTTGGCCATGGCCCAGACTGATCTGACTTGCATTTACCAAGTGGCTTCCTCCTATCACGGCCTGCAAAATGTGATTTTGAAATTCACGCAGGATCAGTGGGGCCGCCCGGGAGCAGGCCAAATACGCATCGAACGGCCCAATGGCAGTCAGGTCCGGATCCCCTTGGCCCCTCAGGACATCCAACGGCTGTCGGCCGCTCCCGTCGACAGCGCTGAGCTGCTCGCCAACGTTCACGTCCGGTCCTATGAGGTGGACTTGGTGCTGAATTATGCCGGGAATGAATTTTCCATGGACGCCGCCCACTGGTTGCGGCTGCCCCGTGCCACCGAATTCGACATGATTCGGGCCTATGATGAAATGTCACGCAGCGGTGCCATTTATCACCGCACTCCCAATTCCGTCGCTCAAATGACCGGCAGTGTGCGGGGTCCCGATGGAGTCACTAAGTTTGCTTCAACCCAATTTGTTTGCAGCTTGGCTTGGTGACTGGGCCAAAATCACTCGTGACCTGAGCCCAAATTGAGACAAATGGTCTCAAAAATTTTGCGTAATCGAACACCACCGCTGGACCATTCCTTGCTAATCACAGCTGCAAATAACCGGAGGGAATTTCCATGAAGTTTTTTATTTTGTCATTTGCCGCACTGACCATTTATTCAAGTGTCGGCCAAGCGGAGGAACCACTCACCTTGCGCCAGCACATGACCGCAATGGGATACATTCTCGACGAGGTTTGGGTAAAATCCGCGAAGCCAGAAGATTACCTCGAGGCCGCGGACAAAGTCCGGGATTTGCGCGCTCATTTGGTGCAAGCCATCAGCTTAGTTCCCGGCAAATTCGCCAGCCTCTCGCCCACGCAGCAGCGAATCGGAATCATCGAATATCATCAGTTCGCGGCCCGGGTGATTTTTCTTTCCGGAACACTGGAAACAGCCTTGCTAGGCCGAAATGTCGATCCCATCGGTCCAACGCGCGAGCAAGCCATCCAAAACTTGCTCAGGGAGATCAGCGTGATTGTCGGTCAGGCGCATGGAAAATTCCGTTAAGAATTATTCTAGCCGGTAGTTAGGGGCCTCTTTGGTGATACTCACATCATGCACGTGGGATTCACGCAGGCCCTGCGGAGTGACCCGCACGAACTTGGAGCGCTTTTGCAAATCGTCGATGTTCTTCGCGCCGATGTAACCCATCCCGCTCTTCACGCCGCCGATCAACTGATGCAAAATTCCACGGGCGGAACCACGGTAAGGCACGCGGCCTTCGATTCCCTCGGGAACGAGCTTGTCGTGATCGGTGACTTCCATTTGACCATAGCGGTCCTTGGAGCCTTTTTTCATGGCGCCCATGGAGCCCATGCCGCGGTAGAGTTTGTAAGTGCGGCCTTGATACAAAATCGTTTCGCCCGGGCTCTCATCAGCGCCGGCGAGTAAGTTGCCGATCATCACCGAGTTCGCGCCAAGCGCGAGGGCCTTTGCGATATCACCGGAAAATTTAATTCCGCCATCGGCAATAATAGTTTTACCTTTTCTGCGCGCGATTTTAGAACACTCAATGACCGCCGAAAGCTGGGGCATGCCCACTCCGGCCACAATGCGCGTGGTGCAAATGCTGCCCGGACCGACGCCGACTTTCACTACATCGGCTCCGGCTTGAATCAACTGTTCCGTGCCGTCGGCCGTGACCACGTTACCGGCCACAATCACCACATCTTTAAAAGTTTTGTGAGCCCACTGAACCATTTCAATTACGTTTTTCGAATGGCCATGAGCCGTATCCACACACAAAACGTCAACGCCAGCGGCGGCTAAGGCCGTGGCGCGCTCGCGTGAAGTGGAGTCTATTCCGATCGCGGCCGCGACCAGCAAACGTCCGTGTTTGTCTTTAGTGGCTTGCGGGAAGGTCTGCGCTTTTTCAATGTCCTTGATGGTGATCAAGCCCTTGAGCATGCCTTGGTTGTCGACCACCGGCAGTTTTTCAATTCGGTGCTTTTGCAAAATAATCTTAGCTTGGTTCAGCGTGGTGCCGGCGGGCGCCGTGACCAGCTTATCTTGCTGGGTCATCAAATTGGAAATCGGCTGATTGATATTGGTTTCAAAACGCAAATCGCGGTTGGTGAGAATGCCCACAAGTTTGCCTTTGATGGTGATCGGCACGCCGCTGATGGAATAACGGCGCATCAGGTCCATGGCCTCCGACACTTTCTGATCGGGTCCCAGAGTGATCGGCTCCAAGATCATTCCGCTTTCATATTTTTTCACGCGCTCGACTTCAAAGGCCTGCGCTTCGATATCCAGATTTTTATGGATCACGCCGAGACCACCCATTTGCGCCATAATCTGCGCGACCTTGTGTTCGGTGACGGTGTCCATGGCGGCCGAGATGATCGGCATCTTAAGAATTATGTCACGGGCGAA
The DNA here is from genome assembly GCA_031392725.1 of Pseudobdellovibrionaceae bacterium. GTDB lineage: Bacteria > Bdellovibrionota > Bdellovibrionia > Bdellovibrionales > UBA1609 > JALHOQ01. Next base: position 546 of record JANMVK010000523.1, on the reverse strand, counting down.
AAGCGCCTCGGTCGAAACTTCGGTGGGCACCACTTCGGAATATTGCGGGACCAATAAAATGTCGTCAAAGGTGTAGGCCATTGGAATCTGAATTTCATCCATGGGAAACTCCTTCTTTCTTTACGTCGTGGTCGCGTCGCCGCGACCACGGATGTACCAACTCATATATTCAATATAGTTATTGGCGGATTGGGGGAGGAAAGCTAATTCTTTTTCATTTAGAGGGCGGATGGCTTTGGCGGGCCGGCCGAGTATCAAATGGCCGGCGGGAAATTTCGCGCCCTCGGTGATCAAGGAGCCCGCGCCGATAATGCATTTATCGGGGACTTCAGCTTGATCCATAATCACCGTGCCCATTCCGACTAAAATCAAATCGCCCAGACGGCAGCCATGTAAAATCACTGAGTGGCCGACCGTCACGCGGCTGCCGATTACGGCGCCACATTTTTTATAAGTGCCGTGAATGACCGAGTTGTCCTGAATGTTGGTGTCTTCGCCGAGCACAATGGGCATCACGTCGCCGCGCAAAGTGCAGTTGAACCAGAT
>JANMVK010000512.1:0-3348 GCA_031392725.1 Pseudobdellovibrionaceae bacterium | reverse complement strand
GAAAAATTGAGAAATTTGTAGATAGTAGATCCGCCAATAGTATTGTTCATAATCCCTCCGTCATCCTGAGATAATCCTATGCACCAGGAATGCCACCAAAGCCGGAGGGTTCGTGTCGCCACTGTGCTTTAGCTGTCAACTTTTTGTGCCAATCTGATGCGTAAAAAACTTTGATTATGTCTATCTAGTGTCCAGCTCCGGATCGAGCAACTGTCTCATATTGAGTCACAAGCGCAGGGGTGAATTGAAGGCTTTGTATATAGACATTTACTTGGCCCAGGCCAAGTAAATGTCTACAGAGCGTCGTTAATTAATTACAAATCCCGAGGCTTAAGATTGGCATCCGGAGCCCACCCAGATTCCCACTGGCTCGGTATAGGCAACTCTTCCAACAAACAATGCCCCGCCGCCTTACTCGGCGATCCATCCGGCGCCGTCGGCACTGAAGACCAGAACGAATAAAAATTAAACCACTGCTCGGGATAAATTTTTAAAAACCGTTCCACTTCGCGCACAAAACTTTCCGTCCAGGCGTAGAGTTGCAATTCGCGCGGCAGTTGGGGCGAGTATTGATAAAGCTTGGGCGGCCTGGCGAAGAATTCGTACTCATTGCCCTTGCCCTTAAATCCAAAAGTGAAAGTCAGTGGCGAGCGGGTGGCGGCGGCCAAACGAAATGCAGTCACGTCGAAGGGCGCGAGCTTTCCCAGAAAAGAAATTAACTCAAAGCGATCGCCAATAGGCCGGTCGCCCATCAAGGCCACGCATTTTCCCAGCTGCAGAGATTGATGGATGGTGAAGATGGCATCTTGATTGGGTTTGCTGTCGACCGAAGTCACCATGCCCTTGCGCAGATTCTCGGTCATGCTGTGATAGCTATAACCCGCGGGCTTGTGCTCGATACGGTACATTTTGTCGGACAAGCCGGTAATGCTGAGCAGGGAGGACGACAAATCCCACCCGCCCAAATGGCCGCCGAGCAAAATCAAGCCGCCGCCGTCTTTGAGGGGATCTAAAATATTCTCGCGGCCGTCGGCCCTAACTTCAAACAGCAGCTTGGTTGCGTAGCCCTGGTACACGCGGTCCATCAGCACTTGGCCGTAACGGAAAAAGTGCCGCATGATCTGGCCTTGCCTGCGCCAGAATCCCAATTCCGGCATCAACAACCGGTAATACTCGTTCAAACCTCGCCGCCCTTGGGGAGCGAACAGATAAAAATAGGGAATGATAAAGTACAGACAGAAATATCCGGCGCGAAGTCCCAGCGTGCGCAACACCACCAGTAAAAATCCGTTACCGAATCGTCCGCCGCGCGCGCGGCCAGTCCAATTGCTTTGTTTGGAGCGTTTGTTCTGAGCGAGCACAGCTGCTATATAAGTAATCACCGCCGCCACAATTCCTAGACCCGCGCCCACGACAAGAGAGCCCGTCAGCCATTGATAAAAGTGCGGAACCAGTCCGTCCATCAACTTCACGTTCAACCACTGATTGCCCACATAGATCGAACCTAAAATCACAAACGGCGCCAATGGCGGAATGGAAATTTGCGAACCTAGCAGCATCGCCAAGCCATTTAAGCGCAGCAAAAAGCAAACGCCTGCCACGATCAAAGTGTGCAAACCAAAAAACGGCGTGCAGCCGATCATCACACCGACTCCAACTCCCGCCGCCAGCTGAGCTGGCGAACGCCGGCTCTTTAATAAAGTCGCCGTTACCAAACCAGTGTTCAGCACGCTTAAGCGAAAATTGTCCCAGAATTTATGGAAATGAGAAACCCGCTCTCCGGGCTTTTGATAAATCACTTCAATCTCGGTCTCGCGAACTTGAATGCCCTTCCAGATCAGGCGAATCAAAACCTCAATTTCAAAATCAAATTTTCGCGTGAAAAACGAAAAATTTTGAATGGTGAACAGCGGATAAAGCCTGAACCCACTCTGCGAATCCCGCACCTTCGCGCCCGTTTGATACGCCACCCAGAAATTCGAAAATTTGCGCCCGAACTTACTCGCACTCGGAACCGTGTCCCCGCGGAATTTGCGGTTGCCGATAATTAAATCCCACGGATGATCCCGCGCTATCTCCACTAATTTTTGAATCTCAGCCGCCAGATGCTGGCCATCGCCGTCCATGGTCAGCATATGAGTGAAACCCTGGCCGACTAAATCCTGAATGGCAAAGCGCAGAGCCGCGCCCTTGCCGCGGTTTTTTGGAAAGCGCACCAGCCGCACCCGGCCCGACTCCATGGCTTGCTTTACATCCCACGAATACAAACAGTCGCCCACCGGCCGGTCGGAGCCGTCGTCCACGATCAACACCGGAAACGGTGTTTTTAAAACCACGTCTTTCACCACATCACTTATGGTTTGCGTATTGTTGTAAGTGGGAATGACGACACAAACGCGAAGAATCACAGCATCGCCTCTTGCATTCGCGCTCGCACCGCGTGTTTTAACTGCTCGGCGCTGGCAAATTCGCCGGCGCGGATCGGTGATAATGTTTTAACTTCAATTGGAGCGCGGAACCGCAAACCAAATTCCCCTTTGGGCCAGGCCCCGTCGGTATTTTTGAACAACAATGGCACAATTGTAGCGTCTGCTTGGATAGCCGTTAGAAAAGGTCCCGACACGAAGTTTTGCAGTCCGGAGTAGCCTTCGGTGCATCGAGTCATCTCGGGGAATATATGCACCGTTTCACCGCGCGCAAGGCTTTGCTTAACGGTTTCCAGGGATTTAACCCAAGAATCGAGGTGGCCCTTCTCAACTCGAATTTGACGCGTCGCTCGCATCATCAGCGATAGAAATGGAATCTTATAGAGCCCACTTCTCGCCATGATCCGAATGCCCTTAATCCTCGAAAGCAGAATAAATACATCCAGCGTGGAACGGTGGTTGGACACAATCAATACGCCCGATTTACTTTGCGGAAGTTGAATGTCGACCCGCGCTTTAAACCACGGCTGCACCCACATCAGGAGGCGAATCCCCTTCTGCAAAATCCAATCCGGAACACGACCGAACACAGGAATCCAGCGGGATAAAAGCAGGCACGGAAAAAAAATCGCGGCGGCTAAGGTAAAGCCGATCACGATGATGGAAATCATAAAATAGGATAGCCAAATAAGCGCCATTGCGGCTACATCTTAGCCCTCAATATGAATTTTGCAAAGCACTTGGCACTAGTAACTGGCAGTTCCTCCGGCATCGGTCGCGCGACCGCCATTCGCCTTGCCAGCGATGGTTTCCGCGTGATCGTCCACTTCAACAAAAACGAAAAAGGCGCGGTCGAAACCCTTGATGAGATCACCAAAAACGGCGGCAGCGGTGACCTGCTCCGCTTCGACACTCAAAACAA
>JANMVK010000271.1:0-8777 GCA_031392725.1 Pseudobdellovibrionaceae bacterium | reverse complement strand
ACCGCCGGATTGAACTGCGTGCGCTGAATTAAGATATCGGTGAGCTTGTCGATGTGCTCTTCGGCAATGCCCTTTTCCTTCATGTAACCTTGCATGGCTTTAATCATGGCGCGCACGTCGTGCTGGTGTTTGATGTGCGTTTCGATTTTGCGCTGAACCACTTGGTATAAAGCCTGATTGAAAATCAGCGGCATTCCATACTCGTGCAACGAGCCCATTTCCTCATTATAGTGATAAGGCTGAATAGAATACGAAGCGATCACCAGATCGGCGCCTTGATCGGCGGCGACGTGGGTCGACAAAGTGTCGCGGATCTCTCCATCAAAATACTGAATGTCGCGGCCTTTTTGATCGCGGATGCCGTAAGGACAAAAGAACGGCGGCAGGGCGGCCGACGCTGCGACGGCTTCGCTGACTTTGGCGTATTCGACAAACTGAATCTCGCGGGTTTTTAAACTCTCGGTATAAGGCCCAAACACCACTTTGCGCGAATGGTTGAGCTGAGTGGCGACAATATAAAGTTCCGCCGCCAGCTTCTTAAAATCATTTTCGGGGCAGACGTTGGTCCTGATGTATTTTTCTAAGTTCTTTGTGCTGAAGATCCCATTGATCTTAAACGCCTCTTTAATCGAAGCTTCAAATCCTCCGGACACCGCCACCTTGCGGCGAAATAACTTGGGCAAAAAGCGGGCGGGATTTCCGGCGCCGAAATTCAGCGCGAAAATATCGCGGTAACCGATGGGTTTTAAATATGGGCTCTCGACCTTGGCCCGGGTCAAAGAACCTAGACCCTGACCCCTGGTAAACGCATCGATGATCGCATCGATCGAATGTCCCGAAGCCAAAAATGACGCAACCACTGATCCGGCGCTGGACCCCACATAAAGGCGGACCACTAATTCCTTACCTTCAAATTCCAAAGCGTCTTTGGGATCAGTACCGCCGGCGAACTTAAAACCCTTTTCGCGCAGCGCCAGGCACACGCCAATATGAAAAGCGGCGGCCTTCACTCCACCACCACTTAGGACCAGGGCGATCTTCTTCTTGTCGGATAACTTCACGAATTCACTGTACCGTCACTGACTACTCAAGGCTAGGGAAAGCAGGCTATCCACCTTGGTCAAAGTCCTGAACTGGCCTTTAGGCCTTGTTTCCAAGGCTCAGGCCCAGTTTTCAAAATGAATAGTCACATGTCTTTACATGCCTCGAAGGTGTGCTAAGTTTTGGTTATCCAAAGGAGGAGTGTGAGCACTCAGATCTGGTTACCCTTAATGGAGTATTCAAACAAGTTTCGGGTGAGCTTATCCACGCTCCGCCGCCGTATTAAGGCTGGCGAGATCGAGTATAAGTTCTCCGACGGTAAGTACCTCATTAGGGATGGTCCTCTCCAAATCAGTTCGCCTCTTGAGGCCGTCGCCCCCCCATCTACGGTGATCCCTCAAGTCCAGGTGAAAGAAGCGGAACATACGGACAACGACCAGTTTTGGCGAACCACTCAGGGCCTCTTGAATGAAATCAAGAAGGCCTACTCCCTGATTCTCCAGGAAAAGGAGGAACAGATATTACAACTCAAGGATGAGGTCGCGGACCTGAAAACTCTGGTCCGCGTCCTTGAAGACGACAATATCCGCGTAAAAAACGCGGCCAATCCTAATTTAGATTTTGATTTGGGGTTGGAAGCGTAGAGCGGGTCGCGCCCGCCTACGAAGTTTCTTAAAGAATATTAAAACAACCAAGCGGCATGGCAATCGATGGCCAGGGTGCCCATGGCGCTGGATTTCTCGCGCAGCTCTTCGCCGCCTGAGCTATTTTTCACGATCACTTCTGAATCTTTTAACAGGCGCAAGCCGCCGCCGACATTGAAGCGCACGTCTTTCAACACCCACTGATAACCAGTGGTGAGGCGCAGTTCAGCGGTATCGAGCGAGCCGGACAAATTAGAGGAACTGAAATTGCTGATCTTGGCGCCGGTGTAGCCGATGGCGGGAGTGATAAACATGCCGCTATGGTCATAATCGCCGGTAATGTTAAAAGTCGGACCAACATAAACTTCATACATCGACCACTTGTAGCTGTAGACCGTGGAAGAGCTGTTCGAGGATGAGTCACTGTTCCGCGAAGCATACATTCCGCCGACACCGAGCGCGACTTTATCGGAAATACGAACATCAAACTTACCGCCGATGCCGCCAATTAAGAGCCAATGGGGCTCGATGGCGATGCCGACGGAGTGTTCGCGCGAGGGCGTGGACATTGTGGAAGTGGATTGGGCGTGACCAGTGGAAGCGAGCAGCAGCACGAGTGCCGCGGCGAAAACTTTTGAGCTGAACATGGGTAGACCTCTTGGGGATAGGGTAAGGGTTAAACTTTCGGGGTTTATGAGCAATGGGGGTGCCATGGGGGTTTTTGGACCTATTGGTTTATATGCGAGCTGAGGGGATGCATTGCCGATTAGGGGTAGGTTGGGAACTAAATAGAGTGACGTTTTGGGTAAAGCCGGAAAAATTTTTCTAACAAGTCCCGGGACCAGTGATGGAGTCCCAGGCCGGCATATTTCAGGATTAAGCCGCTGCTGCGGGAGCCTTCGGCGGCTTTTTGTTACCCTTAGTGTCTTTTTGCTTCGCCGCCTTGACGTCCTTTTTATCAAACGCCAGGGCGAACACTTCGTCGAGATTTTCGACAAAGATAAAGCTCAGTTTCTTTTTAAATTCTTCCGGAATGTCGGCCAGGTCTTTTTGATTGGCCAGGGGAAGAATAATATTGGTGATGCCATGAGTGAGAGCGGCCAAAGCCTTCTCACGAATGCCACCCACCGGTAAAACACGGCCTGACAATGTGATTTCACCGGTCATCGCAATATCGCGGCGGACGGGAACTCCGGTCATCAAGCTGGTCAAAGCGGTGGCCATGGTCACACCAGCAGACGGTCCATCTTTTGGAATGGCGCCGGCGGGTAAGTGAATATGGACCTCGTTATGATCAAAGAATTCTTCTTCAATGCCCAGCTCTTCACAGTGTGCGTGAGCGTAGGACCAAGCGGCTCGCGCCGATTCCTTCATCACGTCACCGAGTTGGCCGGTCAAAACCAATCCGCCTTTGCCCTTCATCTTCAGAGCTTCGACATAGAGCACTTCGCCGCCGGCCTGAGTCCAGGCGAGTCCGGTGGTGATGCCCACTTGGTTTTCTTTTAAGCGCTCTTCCTTTAAGTAGCGGGGCGGACCCAGTAACTCAGGAAGATTTTGTCCAGTCACCACGATTTTCTCTTTGTGTCCGAATACGAATTTCTTAGCGACTTTGCGGCACAGGCCGCCGATTTCGCGCTCGAGATTACGTAGTCCAGCCTCACGAGTGTAATGCTGGATCAGGTACATCAGGCCGTCGTCGGTGATTTCGATTTGCTCGGGCGTCACGCCATTGGCTTCAATCTGGCGCACGATCAAATGTTGTTTCGCGATCAGCAATTTATCTGAATCGGTGTAACCGCTGATGTTAATGGTTTCCATACGGTCACGCAGGGCCGGCGGAACATTTTCATAGACGTTGGCGGTGGCGATAAACAGAGCTTTGCTTAAATCAAAATCCACATTGAGATAATTGTCGCGGAAGGAATGATTCTGTTCCGGATCCAAGACCTCAAGCATTGCGGCCGAAGGATCGCCGCGGAAATCAGAACCAAGCTTATCGATTTCGTCTAATACGATCACGGCATTGTTGGTTTTCACTTGCTTAAGCGCTTGAATAATTTTGCCGGGCATGGCGCCGACATAAGTGCGGCGGTGGCCGCGGATCTCAGCTTCATCCTTAACGCCGCCTAAGGCGATGCGGAAGTATTCGCGGCCCATCGAGCGTGCTATGGATTTGCCGAGAGAAGTTTTTCCAACTCCGGGAGGACCGACGAAACACAAGATCGGGCCCTTCATATTTTCTTTGAGTTTGCGCACGGCGAGGAATTCTAAGATGCGGTCCTTAGCCTTGTGCAAGTCGTAGTGATCTTCATCTAATATACGTTGTGCGCGGTGGAGGTCGAGATTGTCGACCGTGGATTTGCTCCACGGCAGGTCAACCATCCAATCGAGATAAGTGCGGACCATGCTGGCCTCAGAAGCATCGGGGTGCATGCGCTCCAAGCGGCCGAGTTGCTTGATGGCTTCCATCTGCACTTGCTCCGGCATTCCGGCTTTCAGTACGCGCTCGCGCAACTCTTCCATCTCTTCTGTTTTCGAATCATTTTCGCCCAGTTCATTCTTTATCGCGCGCATTTGCTCACGTAAGAAGTACTCGCGCTGGCTCTTGGACATTTCGTCCTTGGCCTGCGAGCGGATTCTAGCCTGCATCTGCAGAACTTCGAGTTCGTTGGCGAGAATATCATTTACTAATAATAGACGCTCTTTCGGATTCAGAGTTTCCAGGACCCGCTGTGCGTCGGCGACTTTTAAGCCGAGGTTGCTGGCGATCAAGTCCGCCAAACGTCCGGGATCGGCGACATCATCTAATACTAATAAGATGTCGGGTGAGAGCATGCGGCCTAAAGCGATGATTTTTTCCAAATGCTCTTTCGCATTGCGGATCATCGCCTCATATTCAACATTGGCGCCGGCTAGGGGAGTTTCTTCGATTTTTTCAACGCTCACTTCAAAGTTGGGGTCGCTTTTCACAAAACGCTTGATGCGGCCTTTGCTCACACCTTGAATCAGGATCTTCACGCGGCCATCAGATAATTTTCGCATGCGCATGATCATGGCGATCGTGCCGACGCGGAAGATGGTGTTCTCGGAAGGATTCTCTTCAGTGATTTCCTTTTGTGAAGCGAGAAAGATTAAACGGTTTTTACTCAACGATTCTTCCACAGCGCGGATCGAAGATTCACGGCCTACATACAGCGGGAGTATCATGTAGGGGAATACAACTATGTCACGGACGGGAAGCATCGGGAGTGATTCGGGTATCTCTAGTGCTCTTTCGTCAAAGCTCATTTGATCTTCCTCTGCAGTCGCAGACACTGATTGCTTATTTAACTTGTCGGCGGGGGAGGGCGAAGGCTTTAAGGCGTAACCATACGCAGATAGTCTGGAAATTGGGTTTTGACAGAGTCTATAAGACCTTAACTAGGTATAGGTCGTAGGCATGATTTTTTGCGATGGAAGGTATTTAAAACTCAAATATTCAGGACGTTAGGCCCGTTTTGAACTAGTGGATTCGCGTATTTCGGCGCCTTCGATACTGAGTCGTGTCCATGGGATAGCTAACAAACGTTCAGGTTCAATCGGCTCCTCGGTTTCTTCGCAAATTCCAAAGGTACCGCGATCGATACGCGCCAGTGCTGATTCAATTTCAGACAGCTGGGATCTTAGTCTTTGTTGGGCCGCGAAAAGTTGATTCTCAGCCAAAATGGTCATTGTTTGGTCGGCTTCATCGCCTCCGGTCTCGCGTTCACGGAAGTCGGAGAAGTGGCTTTGGTAGCGGTTTAGGAGATCCGCCTTAGCGGTTAAAAGTTTCTTCTTACAAGTCAGAACAATTTTTTCAGGGACCATAGCACACCTCATATTGGGCGACCCCGTCGTCGGGGTCACCTCACCAAGACGGGCGGCTGGTCGTGGCCGGTTATTTTTTTATTTTTAAAACTTTTTTCGGCGGCGTTTTGGGCTTTTCTTTTTCCGGGATGGGGGCTTTATCGATATCCGGTGTCCAAGCCACGATAGTGCTTTCCTTAACCACGAAGGGCGTCAGCGGCCGCACCAGCTCGCGGTTGGGATTCATGGTCATTGGTCCAGACACACCCTGAAACTCCTTCAGACTGCTGAGAGCCGAGGCCAAGCCCACCCGGGTGCGCTCACCACCAGTGATCAGTTTGCGCAGCAGGACTCCCGTCTCATAGCCCTGAGCCTCGAACACACCGGGCTCCTCGCCGAAAATCTTTTTGTACTCCGTGTAGAATTTCGAGTCTTTGAATTTCCCGTCGCTGATCATATTGCTATCGATAAACACGGCATTATCCACATTCTTCGCCCCGCGCCGCACGAACTCCGTGGAGTTCCACACATTGGTGCCGAGCAAACGCACATTGGTCACGCCTTGATACGCCAGCATCGGCGCGAGTTGGCCGACGGCCTTGGGACTGTCGGGAATAAAAATCGCGTCGAAGTCGATGATGGGCGGAAGCAGATCATCCGGCGGCTGCTGGCGCGCGCTGACCTTTTTTTGTTTTTTAAACCATTCGGTCACGCGGTTTTTGTATTCCACTTTGCGGTCGTCGACATAAAAAGTTCCCACCAGACGTTTGACGGGCCCGCGAAAATCGGTTTCCGCGGGATTATAAATTTGCGCGGCGCTGATGCTGCCTCCGCGCGCGAGGACTTCGTCCCAAAAAAGATTGGCGTATTCCACACCGTAGTAATCGTTGGGATATAGAATCGCAAAACGTTTCATTCCCATTTGGTCGATGGCGATGCGGACCAGTTCCTTAACTTGCATCTCGCTGGTCACGGCGTTGCGGAATATATAAGTACCGGCTTCGGTCAGTCCAGCCTTCTGCGACAGCGCCACCGAGGGAACTCCGAGCTCTTCAGTCTTCCCGGCAACGGCGGTGGCGGTTCTCGAGAGCAAACTTCCCACCACGGCGATCACGCTGTCTTCCAGCACCAAACGTTCGACTGATTTACGCGCCCCCTCGGGCGTTCCTTCGCTGTCAACGACGGCTAAGCGGAACGTGCTCTTGTCACTGCCGACAATTCCCAGACCTAATTTCAAACCATTCAAAGTTTTGTATGCAATTGGAGAATATTTTCCGGTCAAAGGCAAAACCGCGCCGATGGTGTCGGAGTCAACCCGGCGTCGTGAATCAATTTGGGCCATGTAACTTTCAGCACGGGCCTGAAACGGCGTGCCCTGGCCCCACTCAGCGGCACGGCCAAACAGCGAGCGCGCCTCATCATAGTCTTTTTTCTGCAAACGGAACATGCCGAGACGGTAGGCCGCTTGCGCGCGGACAAAACCAAACTCGGTATCGGCCACGACCTTTTCTAAATCCGCCTCATTCAGATACTGAGTGACGATGTCGGAGGCCCGGGCCTGAGTCGCGGTTTTGACTTCGGGTTTGGGATCTTTATCATAGATATAAGCCAACGCCCGCAAGGCATCGAGCCGGTCTCCGGTCGTGACCAGCACGGCATAACGGTGACGGTAAAATTCCAGTTTATAGGTGTCCGACAGGCCGGGAATCTTTAAGCCGCGTGCGCTTAATGCCAACGACTCATCTAAACGCCCTAATTTATGCAGGCATTTTGAAGCGCCAAGCAGGGCCTCCGCTTCATTCGGGCTGAACACATCGGATTCCACCAGGCTCATATAGGTCTTGTAAGCCAAATCAAAATTGCCTTGGCGAAAATAAATTCGCGCGGTCTGAATGGTGGCATCATCGGCCACATCGGAATTGGGATGTTTTACAGCGAGAGCCTTAAAGCGGGAAATGGCTTTAGCATCGGCGCCGGCCGCGAGATCAATTTGCGCTTTGGCCAATTCTTTTTTGGCGTCATAGGGCGCTTCCAATAAAGGTTTTTTGGTCGGCGCAAAAGCGCAAAAAGTCAGCATTAGAAATGCGGCGCTCAAACTCAAGATTCGAACTATGCGAAACACCCGGTTAACCCCTCTGTTGCAAAAGCCGTTTCATTTTATCCCTAAATTCGGTCACCAAGGGAGTACTACTAGACGATTTTCTAAGCCGCTCCAACGCTTCGCGATCGTCCGCGGTTACGCTTGAGGGCACATCGACGATAATCTTAATCAGCATGTCGCCCGGCGCATAGCCGCCGATGTCGGGAAACCCCTTGCCTTTAAGGCGGAAAATTTGCCCCGGGTGGGTGCCGCCCGGAATATTAAGCATGGCCTTGCCGGTGAGCGTAGGCACTTCGATGTGAATGCCTAGGAGCGCATCGACAAAAGAAATGGGCAGCTCCATCAGGATATCATTCTCTTTGCGCTTAAATAGCGGATGATCTTGAAAATTCACAATCACATAAAGATCGCCGGGCTTTGCGCTGCCGGGAGGCGAGTCGCCTTCGCCGCGCAACTTCAAGCGCTGTCCGGCCTTCACACCCGCGGGAACGGTGATCGACAATTTGGCGTTGTCTTCGCGGCCGGCGCGTTGGCGCACAAAATTGATGCGCTTTTCAGTGCCGGTGGCGGCCTCCTCAAGCGTAATATTTAAAGTGTAACGGAGATCGGCTCCGCGCTGGTCGGGGCGGAATCCGCGGCGTCCCGGCTGGGTTTGTTCGCCGGAAAAAAATTCGCCGAAGAAATCGCTGAACATATCCTGGAAATTTTCGTTGTTGGGATTGCCTTGGCCCGGCCCGCCCTGTTGGCGCGGATCAAAACCGCCGAAGCCACCTTGGTAATTTTCAAAACCGCGGAAGGGATGACCTTGGCCCGGCCCGCCGGCGCCGGGACCTCCCGGCTGAAAGGCCGCGTGGCCAAATTGATCATACATTTGTTTTTTCTTCGGATCACTTAACACATCATAAGCTTCATTCACTTCTTTGAAGCGTTCTTCAGCCGATTTGTCGTTGGGATTTTTATCCGGATGGAGTTTCATGGCGAGCTTGCGGAAAGACTTCTTCATGTCATCGGGCGTGGCCTGACGGGAAACTCCGAGAACACTGTAGTAATCCTTCTTCGCCAAGACGTCCCCTAGCTCTTATTCTCGGCGCTAGCGGTGGAAACAGTCACCTGCGCCGGCCTGAGGATTTTATCATGCATCTTATAGGCTTTCTTAAACACCCGGG
>JANMVK010000219.1:0-1501 GCA_031392725.1 Pseudobdellovibrionaceae bacterium | reverse complement strand
AAAGAGAAGGGCTTGGATTTCGGCGAGCGCGCGGTCATCACTAAAATCACCGATTATATGGGCCTCAACGAACAAGACGACCTCAACGGGCCGTTTAAATCCAAAGATGAGCGCGCCATGGTGGAAGCCGTGAGTAAACGTCTCGGCAAAGACCAGGCGGATCTGATCGCACTCAACGCGCTGGCGGTGTTTTACTACGAGCAGGGCAAATACGGTTTGTCGCGCATTTTGCTTTCGCGCGCGCAGAAGTCTCATCAGAACGAACCCGGCTTGTACAACAATCAAGGCGTGATCTATCTCGCGGAGGGTAAGCAACGTCCAGCCATCGCGGCATTCCGCAAAGCCATGGATATTAAGTCCTCGTATACGGTCGGTGCCGCAAATTTAGGCTCTATTTTCGTGGAATATAAGGATTACGGACGCGCTGCAGATATGTTGGAAGGCGGCTACTCGGCGGTAAAGGGCGACCTGAAACGCGGGGGAATTTCCCTTGAAGTGGCCAACAACTATGCCCTGGCTCTGATGGGTAGCGGCGACAACGATAAGGCCAAGGATATTTTCCAGGATATTCTCAAGGCTGATAACGGGAATCCCACGGCCCTATTGAATTACGCGATATTATTGATTCACAGATTGAAGGACAAAAAAGAAGGCGAAAAACAGCTCAACCGCCTGCGCTTCATCGGCGAAGATGGAGACAACCGGATGAAAAAAGCCATCGAAGAAATGGATAAGGCCTTAGGTGAGAAGGAATGACGAACCTAGACCAGTGGACAGGACTTTATGGAGAGGACCTTGCCGTGCGTGTAAAGGCAGTTAGACTAATAATAGCCACGGTTTCGGCAGGATTGCTGTTGAGCCTGGGCTGGGCGGCGTTTGCACAGGATTTAGCGCCCGCGGCACCAACTAAAGGCGAAGCAAAAGCCAATGCGGGCGGCGGCGACAAAGAAAAGAAAAAGACCAAGATTGATTTCGAGGATGAATTGGTTGAAGGCGAATTGAAAAAACCCGAATTGTTTTATCTGTTGCAGAAAAAACAGTTCAACTTCAAACGCCTGATTAAGTTGAGAGAAGATTTTTTACCCGAAATGCGTCGCGACGCCGACGAAGTTCGCAGGAGCAGGAGCAAGTAACTTGAAACAACCTATCGTGCTCAGAGTCTATAAAGGCGACAAACTCGAGGCCGTCAGGCAGTTTGAGACTTCTCAAATTGTCATCGGCCGCAACAGCGACGCGCAGCTGGAACTGCAGGATGAGGGAGTCGCCCTTCTCCACGCCATGATCGAGAACCGCAGCGGCGACTACTACCTCTCCGATCTCGGCTCCAACAGCGGCACTTTTAAAAACGGACAAAAAACTCTCGAAGATAAACTGGCTTCCGGCGATAACATCACCGTCGGCCCTTTTAAAATTCAATTTTTCGTGGGCGTGCCCAAACCGGCCGCGCCGCCCAAGGTCTCCAAAGATGCGGCCACGCCTGAGCCGATGAAGCCGCCGGCTT
>JANMVK010000212.1:0-2301 GCA_031392725.1 Pseudobdellovibrionaceae bacterium | reverse complement strand
CGGCAACAGTATATTGGTGATCGATGACGATCCGGATTTCGCGGAAGCGCTAAAAGCGCAATTGGAAAGCCAGGGACGCTTCCACGTGAATTTAGCGATGGATCCCTTTGAGGGCGCTAACATGCTGGCTGATCAGCGCTTCGATATGGTGGTCACCGACTGCGTGCTCCAGGACTGGGATGGCGTCACCACTCTCGAAAATGCCGATCACCTTATTGATGTCGACCCCACGGTTGGTGATCAATGGAATGATCTCAAGCCGGTAAAGGTTCTATTTTGTTCAGGAGCTCCGATCCGCCTGATGGATCTGCGGCGCGCCAACAAGTTGAAACACTTTTCGGTGGTGGGATTTCTTCCAAAGGGCACAGGACTTAACTCCATTTGCCGGTCCGTCGAGCGGTTGACCAGAGCCCAAGGCTAAGTCATAATTTCCTCTCAATTTGGGGGAAATTATGAAAAATTTTATTCTATCGATCGTGTTCATTTATGGCGGCGTTGCTTTAGCCGCCGATACCGGCACTCCGCCGGCCAAGTCCGATCCAGCCAAAGAAATGGCCAAAGACGTCCAAGAAAAAGCAAAAACTGAAATAACCAAGGCTAAGGCCATAACTGACGGCAAAGGAAAAAATATGTTCGCACTAATGGAAACCTCTCTGGGCAAAATCAAAGTTAAACTGTTTCCCGACAAAGCTCCCAAAACCGTAGACAATTTTGTCGGTCTGGTTGAAGGCACTAAAGAGTGGATGGATCCGAAAAGCGGAAAAAAGGAAAAAAAGCCTCTGTATAACGGCACGGTGTTTCACCGTGTGATTAAAAAATTCATGATTCAGGGTGGAGATCCCCTTGGCAACGGCACCGGCGGCCCCGGCTATAAATTTGAAGACGAATTTAGCGATTTGAAACATACCAAACCTGGGATTCTATCCATGGCCAACGCCGGCCCCGGCACGAATGGCAGCCAATTCTTTTTGACGGTGGAGCCCACGCCGTGGCTGGACAATAAGCACACGATCTTTGGCGAGGTCGTGGAGGGCATGGATATAGTTAAAAAGATCTCAGAGACTAAGGCGGACAATGACCGTCCAGTTGAACCGGTCGTCTTGAAATCCGTAAAAATAGAACGCAAATAAGTCCCGCAGTTAGGCCGTAGGTCTGTACAGAACTGCGGCCCCTATACCGAAAACTATAGCGTATGAATACAGGCTTTATTTTCGTATTGGGGCTCTCGGCGGTAATAATCTCACTCGTGGGCGCTACATTTTCCATTATGGGGCTGACCAAATTGTTTTCCGGAGCGCCACTGGCGGTCGGAATCATGGCGGCCGCACTGGAACTCGCGAAAATGACTTCCGCCAGCTTCCTGCACCGCAACTGGATCCGCATGAATATTATCATGAAGGCGTATCTCAGTTTCGCCGTGGCTATCTTAATGATGATCACCAGCATGGGAATCTTTGGCTACTTGTCCTACGCCTATCAGTTCACGTCCAAGGAACTCAAAGACACATTGGTGAGAATCGACTACTTGCACTCCGAAGACCGCAAAGTTCGCACTGAAAAAGAGCGAATTCAGGCTGAGATCGATTCCATTCCAGAAAATCGCGTGACCCGCCGTCTGGAAACTCAGAAAGAGCTGGAGCCTCGCCTTCAGGCCCTGGAAAAACAATCGATTGAAGTCACCATGAAGTTGCGCAATGAGGAGTTAAAGAAACTCTCCTACCAAACCGAAATCGGCCCCGTCATATACGTGGCTGAGCTGTTTGGCGCCAACACTGATAAAGTCGCCACTTGGCTGATCATTACCTTTGTGATTGTTTTTGATCCGCTCGCGGTTTGCTTAATTTTGGCCACGACCTGGGCCATCACTCATCGTGAGGAGTTCGCGCATCATCCCCAGCACCGGCCCGCGACTAAATCCGCGGCCTAATTTCTTTCCAGCCTAGCCAATAATTTATATAGCGACGGCACTACGAATAGCGTGAGCAGCGTCGATAAAATCGTTCCACCCACGATGGTCAGGCCCATGGGTGTGCGCGTTTCTTGTCCCAATGAATTGCCGAAGATCAAGGGCGCCGCGGCCGCGACCGTCGCGGCGGAGGTCATCAGAATGGGGCGCAAGCGGATTGGACAACCTTCCAGTAGCGCGTCGTCGACACCAAGTTTTTTCTTCCGGCGCATTTGATTGGTGAACTCGACCAGCAGAATGGAATTCTTTTTGGCGATTCCCATTAAAACGATCAGGCCGATAAAGCTGAACAGATTCAGGGACACACCTGTAACCCATAACGCGATCAAGGCGCC
>JANMVK010000262.1:0-1300 GCA_031392725.1 Pseudobdellovibrionaceae bacterium | reverse complement strand
CTCAGCGGTTTTCATCACCGCTTCATATTCGGCCTCATTGGCGAGATGAGTGGAAGCGATTTCGGTGCCCGTGATGGGAGAAAAAGACTTAAGTGTACCCGAGCTTGAGAGAAATTTGCGCCCGGTGCTCGCGGCGTAATTTTGCGGTTGAATTTTTAGAACTTTTAAAACATCCGGTATCGAGTGTGACATTTACGCCCCCAAGCGACGGTTAAATTCGCCTGGAGGGCCGGCAATGTCAACGGAACGCAAGGCTTAGGAAAATTCGCTATTATCTAATTCGATGCTAAGGCGGCGGCAATTCCATCAATGGACAGGGTCACACCCTGCTCTTGGCGGCGCCCGCCCGAAACTACAACGTAGGTCACACTCACAGATGCATTGTAAAGTTGGCGGGCTGTATTGGGGCTAAAGCCCACTTCAAATTTGCACTTTGAATGGGGGGCCAAAACCGCGCCACAATCGCCACTCTCGCCGGGAAATAATCCGCCCCCGGGAAAGTAAAACGCGGCGTTTTGTAGAGCGCCGGCGCCAATTTCGGTGAGCTCCTGATCGGTGTTGTTCACCAATTCGAAGATCTGGCGCTTTTCCCGTCCCAGCGCCGTTTGCGGCATGGAGAAGTGGTTCACCACTGAGGTTCCGCTGCGGAAGAACACGCCACCCGTAGCCCGGGCCGCTTCCGCCATCGTCACCTGAGGTTCAGTCGTTCCGCGCAAATACAGTGGCACGCGCAAGGGCATGGCGAGAACGGCTTGAATATCCTTATTAATAACTTCAACCGCGGTCGCAGCATGATCGAATTCGGTGCGCTCCGGATTCTCAAACGGACGAGCGGGCGGCATGCTGTCCGGAGGGCGCGGCCCACCGGCTCCCCGCTCCACATGATCAAGACCGGTCTGCACCCGGCGTTTACTGGACAGCAAATGAGCGAGATTGGTGCGCGGAAATCCGCCCTCGGTGCGGGTGAAATCGACGCCGTTGGGATACTCGTCGCCTAAAATTCCCGTCAAGCGCCCGCCGGGAACGTGGCAGCCCATACAATAGTGGTGCATCAGCTCCGAGCGCTTTAAGTGCGTAGCCGCCGGGGTTCCAATTACATCAGGCGGATTGGCCACCGCGTGCTCTTGAATTTTGGCGCAAGCCTGAAGCAAATCGTTAATGCCTAAACCCTGAATGATTTGCGTCGAGAAACGCGGATCGCGGCTCCAAATTGGGATATTCACGATCTGCTCTTTCATATTTTCCCATTTGCTGTCGACCAGGTCCTTGCAAGACTCCTTGGTCATACCCAGAAAATAAG
>JANMVK010000147.1:0-1379 GCA_031392725.1 Pseudobdellovibrionaceae bacterium | reverse complement strand
CTTTCGGATTGTTAAACGGCGGCTTCTTTGTATTAAGACCGTAGTAGTACATCGAGATCAGGGGTGTCGCGCGATAACCTTTGAATTGGCGGTACTTCGGCAATTCTTTATAAGGCAGGGAACGTTGGAAATCGAGTTTGCCACCCTCCAACAAATTCAGAGCGGTGGAATATTCGTTGATCATATAGCCGATCACATTTTTGACTTTGGCTTTTTCGCCGTAGTAACCGTCATTGCGCTCGAGCACGAGAGCTTTGTCATGATCCCAGATTTTCAGTTTGTAAGCGCCAAGCGTGACGATGTTCTTGGGATCGGTCCACTTGTCGCCGAATTTTTCAACGACATCGCGGCGCAGGGGATAAGTTGAATGGTGAGTCAGCAGCAACGGAAAGAAACCCATGGGTTTTTCCAGTTCCACGACCACTTCGCCTTTTTCATTCACCTTAACGCCGACTTCTTTGAAGTCCTTAATTTTGCCGGCGTTGTAATCCTTGGCGCCCTTAACGGCGAACAGGAAATAAGCATATTCAGAGGCGGTCTTGGGATTGAGCAAACGCTCCCAGCCTTCGACCACATGCTGGCCGGTGAATTCCACTCCATCGGTCCACTTCACGCCTTTACGCAGGGTGAACGTCCACACTTTGGCATTCTGACTGGGCTTCCACTCAGTCGCCAAGGCAGGCGCGGGTGCCAGGTCGCGGTCGGCCAGATTGTATTCGACCAATCCGTCCATCATGTTCATCGTCACCAAACTTGATGTGGTGTCGGTCGCGATCGACCAATCCAATGACGGCGGCTCGGATTCAAAATTCACCCGCAGGGTGTCTTTGATATCCAGTCCGTATTCCAGGCCCGATGAATTTTTCTTAGTGCAGCTTGCGGTCATAAACACCGCGAATGCGATTACCGTAAAACGTGAAAAAATCCCCATATCAACTCCTCAAAGGATTAAAATCCTTGAGAGGTTTTCCCTGACTGTGAGCACCTAGTCAAGAATAGGTTAAATTAGAGGGAATCCCAGGATTCCCGGGTCGACGCCCGGGACGGGATGGGAACGCCAAGCGGTTTGGCCAACATTTCCACCGGCTTCTGATCCTTCGCGTAAAGGCGGCGGTAGAAGGTATGATTACGGACTACTTTTTTCACATAATTGCGGGTTTCGAGGAAGGGGATGTGCTCGATAAACTCATCCGTGTCCAAATGGCCGAAATTGACCAGCCAACCCTCCACCCGATGGGGCCCCGCATTGTAGGCCGCGGCTGACAAAGGAAGGTTGCCTTTGAATTTTTGTTTCAGGCGGGCCAAGTATTGCGACCCCAGACGAATATTGGTTTCGGGGTCGATGATGGTGGGCGCATCCTTGTCGCCCGCAAGGCGCG
>JANMVK010000085.1:0-6494 GCA_031392725.1 Pseudobdellovibrionaceae bacterium | reverse complement strand
GCCGCCGCCTTTGACCGCGTCGACCAGTTCCGTGACCATTTCCAGAGTTGAATCTTTATCCGCCACTAGCAGCGCCGTGATCTCGGGGTTGATGCCGACCGCGCCTCTCGCTTCGTCGCGCAGGCCTTCCAAGGTCACCGGCTTGTTATTGAGGAACAACTCACCCTGTTTACCCAAGACAATGCGCAGTGGGGTTTTATCGCGTTCCACTTGGGCGCTCGAGGCCTTCGGCAGATTGATGTCGATCTTTGGTTGCATCACCAGGGGCGCCGCCACCATAAAGATAATCAGCACCACTAAAATAATATCCACTAGCGGAATCACATTGATTTCAACAATGGCGCCCGATTCGTCGGCGCTACCAGCTCGGGCCCCCATTTTAAACTCCCCGGCTTTTTGTGTAAGCCACGCACAGATCGCGGGCGGCATCGATGTTATTCAACACTCCGCCGACTTTTTTCTGGAACAAGTTAAAGGCCACAACCGCCGGGATCGCCACAGCCAAACCGATCGCCGTGCTAACGAGAGCGTGGGCAATACCGGCCATCACCACTTCGTTCCCTTGTCCGGGACCGTGCGCGAGATCGTTAAACGCCTTCATAATTCCCATCACCGTGCCGAGCAGGCCGACGTAGGGGGCGTTGGAGGCGATCGTGCCCAAAATATTTAAATTTTTCTCGAGCGCGGGTTTTTCCGTGATCTTAAATGAATTAAACAATTCATCGAGCCCGTTGGGGCCGTGATTTTTGACGAAGGTCAAACCGTAGCCGAGCGCGCGGCCCTCAAGCGAGGAATCTTCCGAAAGTTTTTCCAGATGACCCAGCTCTTGATCGGAGATGGCGAGCTTAAAGCCCTTGGCCATGCCGCTGGTGGCCTTACCGATTTTACGAAGCGCGAAGTAACGCTCGATCATAATCGCTACGCTGGCGATGCTCATGACCGCCATGATCCACAAAATGCCCTGCGCTGAGGCTTCCGCGATTTTAAAAAGTGTTTCCATGTTTCCCCCTGTTTTTGTTTTATAAAACTATTTAAAAATTAACTGCCGGTCTCTTCTTCATCCTTCAAATTAAAGTCGACCCGCACTTGGTGATCGGCTTTGCGGACCGGATTGCCCGCGTTGTCATGAAACGGACGGTACTTCCATTGCTCCACCGCGCGGCGGGCTTCGGTCTGGAACATATTTTTCTGTTCGCCGTCGACCACGCGCACGTTTTCCACTTCGCCCTTTTCGTTCACGTCGATTTCAAGCATCACCCAGCCTTCAGTTCCCGAGATCAAGGCGGCCTTGGGATACTTAGGCTTAATTTTGTAATACGGCGTGGTCGGCTGCGGAGTGTTCTGTGACTGCGCGCCGGTGTTGGTCTCTTCTTTTTTCTCCTGAGTCCCAGCCACTTCACTTTTTTCGTCCTGCAGCTCTTCGGATTTGGTTTCGATAATCTTCGGCGGAGCGGCCTCAGGAGGCGCGTCGAAGGTCTCGTAACTCATATCCACATAGTCTTCCACCGGCTCGGACGTGCCCAAATTTAAATTCAGCGCGAGCATCACACTCGCCACCACCACTGCGTGGGCGGCGAGTGAGTACAGCCAGGAACCCGTAGCTGACCGTGGAGATAGAAAATTCGTTGCGCCAGTCACAGCTGTCTCCCTTCGGTTAGAACGTGGCTTTCATGCCGGTGTAGTACTGACGGCCGATCTGGTCGTAAATAGTGCCATCCAACGGGCTGTTCGGATTGGTGTAGTCGATCGGCGGAACGGTGCCGAATACGTTCTTCACGCCCGCGGTGAGCGTGCCGTTCTTCATCCACTTCCAATTGTACTGCATATCGAAGGTCGTATAGTCCTTGGTCTTGCCTTCCTCTTTGATGTATTTGCGCTGTCCAGGAGTGGTCAGTGCATCCATGCCGATTGAGTGCTTTTCAGTGGCGAAGAAAGTAAGGGAAGCGGTGTTTCTCCATTCAGGACGGCCGCTGTTGCCCAATTTATTTTTCAAGCCCATGCCGGGGAAGCCTTCTTCTTTAAAATAGAACAGCTTCGAAAATCCGTCGCCGACTTGAAATTTCCAGAAACGGTACGAGGTGCCGATGTCCATGCCCGTGACTTCACGAGCCGCCAAGTTTTGCAAAGGAGCATCGATGTACTCAATCACACCGTTGACATCACGGTGAATGTTCACGCCTTTTTCCTGCATGTAAGCGTTGCCCATTTCTTTTTCCGCGAGCAAGGCATCGTTATAATCGATGTCCACCACGTTGTTCAATTTGGTGTAGAACGTATCGAGGCTGACATTGAAATCGCGGCTCGGTTCATAAACCACACCGGCTCCAAGAGAGAGCGATTTTTCTTCCTTCAAACCGCTATTGCCCCCGCTGTGAACTTCATACTGTTGCGGAGTGCAAGATGTAGTCGGTCCGCCGCCGGCTTGCTCCCGGGCGCAAGACGTAGGATCCACCATGGTGGGAAAGCCGATGGCCGAAGAGGCATAAAGATCTTTAAGTAACGGCGCCTTAAAACCGGTACCGGCTGATGCTCTTAGCAATACGGTTTTAGCTGGATGGTAAAGGACCGCGGCCTTAGGATTAAAGGTGTCACCGAAATCACTGTACTTATCGTAGCGGCCGGCGATTTGCATTTCCACTTTGCTGGTCACGGGAATAGAAAGTTCAGTGTACACGGCTTTGGTGTCGCGCTGGCCGCCGCCGGTGCTTCCGGCATTGCCGAACACTTCGTCCGCAACGCTTAAGTCATCGGCTTGATCTTTAAATTTTTGGAAGGTGAAGGTGGTTCCCACCGCCAAGCCAAAACGGCCCGCGGGTAAATGACCAAACTCACCGCTCGCCTTGAGGTCGGCGCTGGACAATTCAGAAGTCATATCTTCATGCGGTTTATAGCGTGTGGCTTCGATGCTGCCGCGTTGGCCTTCGGGTGCGAAGGGATTGAATGCGCCGGATGCGATGGCCGCATTGATATCTCGGGTCAGAGCGTACCCGCTCACGCCTTCATCTTTGTTCAAGATGCGGTTGTGCCCGATATTAGTTTCCACTTCCCAGCCTTTGCCGACTTCCACGCCGACGCCGCCGAGTAAGTTGTAAGCATGAGTGGTGACTACGGTGTCACGAGTTCCCAGCTCCTTCACGCGGTAGCGGACCAAGAGATCCTGACCGGGAATAGCGCCAGGGAGCGGAGTGCCGCCCGGCCCAAGGGTGTCGGCAACCGCGCCAGGAATGGTGAAATTGTCAGGTGACGGAGCATAGGACCATTCGGCCTTCTTTTGCGAAGCGCCCATGCGGAATTTGGCTTTTACTTTCGAGCTCAGTTCGGCATTGGTTTCCGACATAATGCTCAGCTGTTCCAAAGCCGGAAGTTCGGTCGAGTAGTCCGTGTATTTAAATTGGCAAATATCGCCGTTAGCTGTGTGCTGAATCATTTCCGGAGGGCAATTGGCATCCGCATTCCACGGCTGGCCGGCGTTATGATAACTGCCGGGGCTGCCGATTCCGCTTACACCTTTATTTGTCCAATCGCGGTCTTTGGAATAAATCACATCGTTGTCGCGGTAATTAAGCACGTTGACCATATTGATACGGCCTTTATTGATGCCGTTGATGATGGAGATCTCACGTTTTTTTCCGCCTTCAAGTTGCGGAACACTTTGTTTAAAGGCGAATTCGGTGCCCGAGAAATCTTTGCGGGTGATGATGTTCACCACGCCGCCAAGGGCGTCGGACCCATAAATCGCCGAAGCGCCGTCTTTTAACACTTCAATGCGCTCAACCGCGGCCATGGGGATTAAGTTCAAGTCGACAGCACCAGTCACGGCATCGGAAGGTAAACGTTGGCCGTTAAGTAAAACCAGAGTGTTGGTTTCGCCGAGACCGCGCAAATTCACATGCGCCACGCCCGCGGCGTTGCTGCCGGAATCTTCGCGGGTCGAGCCGAAGGAGTTCACACCGGTGTCGCGCAAAACATCCGCGACAGACGTGTAGCCGGTGCGTTCTATATCTTTGCGGGTCACCGTCTGCACGGGAGACGCGGTTTCGGTGTTGATCCGTCTGATATGTGAGCCGGTGACTTCGATCCGCTCCACTTTTTTTTCTTTTACATCGCTGACATTCACCTTTATGTCGGCTGCCGGGTCCAATGGTTGTGGCGGAGGCTGGATTTCATCCGCCTCTACTTTAGATGCCTCGGGCAACTGTGTAGTTGAGGTTTGACCGAATGTGTTCGTCGAAAATAGCAATATAAGGACGAACGAAAAAAGACGCTGCATGAATTCCCCCTGTGTAAAGATCATGTCCCCGCATGAGCCAGCCAATGGTCTGACATGTAACGAAAAAGCAAAACTCTTGCCAATTTTACTGGTGCGATTGCGGCACCAATTTGGAAAAAATGTAGCCTTAGGTCTATCTTTGTAGTGAATGCGGAACGCGTTGGCGGTGACACCAGGACCGGGGTCTGGTGTCAGAGTGGACAGAAAATTCCGCGCGAGCCATGATCGTGTCATGTATCGGATACGTTTTTTTATTATTATGGTTACGTGTTTGTTACGGCCGACGCGAAATTTGATGGATGAATTCCGCGTTTCGTTCTTTGCCATTCCTCTTATCGATACTGATTTCACCCGCCTATTCACCCACACCTATTCGAGTTACATGGCCCTGTGCCGCTGGCATTTTGTGTTCAACTCGCAGTTCAGAAACGTGGCTGTGAAGAGACGTTGGGTTCCGGTCACAACCGCCGAAAATATGGAATACCGCCGGTCGATTAAGGCCTTTCAACGGGTGACGGTATCGACGCGATTAATCTGCTGGAACGATAAGCGCTTCTACCTTGAACAAAAATTTTTGATAGGCGGAAACCTCCACGCCAATTGCATTCTGGAAGGTTTAATCCGCGGGCCTTCGGGAATTCTTCAACCACCAGAGGTGTTTGCCCACTTGGGTGTGAAGTCTGAATCTCCACCCGTACCCACCCACATCGACCATTGGCTGCGCGCGAGAGTGTAAAACAGTTCGTCGAACCGGTTTTCGCGCCCGTCCTATTTTGAGTCATTCCCATAGTTTAGCCAGCCCGCTCGCCAAACGGTGCTAATCTGTCAGTGGGGCAAGGCAGTGGAATCCGGGTATGGATTTTATAAAGGGGTACACAAGTGAACTGCCGTAATCTATCCAAACACTTCCTTACATTAGGCGCGGTTTTTTTGTTCGCGCTAGTTAGCAAGCCCGCTCTAGCGGACGACTCCATGTCGGCCGGAGAAATCGACGAGATGGTCGATGACCTGGGCGATAGCTCCTCCGGATCTTCCGGATCGGGAATGAACGGCAACGGCGGCACCACGACAGCCGCCACCGAACCCACTACATATAAAGACAACTCATCCGTTAACGATTTTTCCTCTCGCGCGGCCGAGATGGATGAAGACCAAGACGAAGACTTCAGTGTGGACAAAGAAATCGGCGAATCCGGCTCACAAGATGCCATGTACAATCACTATTCCGGCGCCACACCGGAACCGGAAGTGGATGAGAACAAGACCACGGCCATTCCGAGCGGCGACACTTACAACCGGTCTTTCCTGAAAAAACAGCCGAAGAAAAAGCATGTTGTGAAGAAAGCTAAAAAATCAAAATCCAAAGTGGTTAAGCGTTCGAAAAAATCCAAAAAGAAATACGTTAAGGCGAAGCCTAAGAAAAAAGGCAAGGACCGCAGGGTCGCAAGCCGCAAAGGCTCCTCTAAAAATCGCTGACTCTCCGTTTACAGGAAAGTAACGGCGTACCCATTAAATTCCGGCTTTGTGACGGTCTTGATCGTCTAAGACTGAGGGCACTCCGCCTTTGAGTTGTGCGCGGTAGGCCAGTTGTTGAATGTCATAGGTGAATTTGGAGCCACTGAGTCCCGCGGTTTGCCACTCGGGGCCCATGCGGATGGCGTCCACCGGGCAGGCTTCTTCGCAAAATCCACAGAACACGCATCTTAAGACGTCGATTTCGTAGGCGATGGGGAATTTCTCAACTGTCGGGTCGTCGTGCTCGGCCGCGGTGATTTTAATACATTGGGCGGGACAATTGGTCGCGCACAACATGCAGGCCGTGCAGCGCAGGCTGCCGTCTTTTTTTACCGTGAGGATATGATTGCCCTTGAAGCGCGGACCATATTCGTACTTCTGCTCCGGATAATTTAACGTCTGCATTTTTTTCTGATGGAACAGATTGAAGATCATCTTTCTAAAGGTAAAACCCATTCCGGCCAAAATTCCAGGCAAATACCAGGAGGCCGCGGCACCGGGACGTTTGACTAAACTCATAGGGAACCTCGCTCTGTGGTGGCGTAGTTATTTTTAGCGCCGCCCAAACTCTTGGGCCGCAGCGCCCAGTTGATTTCTTTGCCGGCCAAAACTTCCGCCACTTCCGATAGCGTCAGTGCTTGCGGAACGATGGTCGTGCCGAGCGGGAATTTTTGTTCCTTGCCTTGATAGTTGGTGAAGGTCCCGGCTT
>JANMVK010000827.1:0-3500 GCA_031392725.1 Pseudobdellovibrionaceae bacterium | reverse complement strand
AGATCAGATTAAAATGTTCATCGTCTTTTTTACTGCATAGCAAAAATCGCAAATAAAAGTTTCAGAAAACTGGCGGCAATTACTCTAATGATTCTATGCCATAAACAAGAAATTCTTAAAGTTTAATATTAAAAAATATGTTTGCTTATTTGTAAGTCTTATTTGTAAAAGTCTTGTACGTGTGGAATTGCAAAAAAAGAATAACAATGCCAACCAGTGCCGGCGGAGACCACCCCCGTCCCCCCCGGCCGGGGGGGGGGGGGGCCCTTCACCAAAATATTGGTGCGGTTTAAGTCCTGAGGTTGGGCGCCCAATTTGCGGTCGCTGTTCAAACCGGTGACTTCCATTCCTAGGCTGAAGGGAGCCCACGGTTGGAAGCCGGCATCGAGGCCGTATTCCATTCGGGTGGCAAAGCTGGCTTCAGGATTGGTCACTCCAGCAATCAAGCCAATATGAGGCTTCGCCAAGTCTTGGCTCATGGCCGTGGCGGGTTTCGGGAAGGTCGTCCCAGTTTGTCCCGATTGGGCACGGGCATAAACGGACACAAGAAAGAGCAGCACCGCGGTCATGAGTATGGTAGCGCTTCTATATATGGCCATAAAAATTCCTCCTATGGTGTTTGGTACGCGGGAGGAAAAGTGCATAGACTATACCACGTTGCGGATGCACGGTATCAAACTTCAGTGGGGGATTCGGCTGTAAGGCCCGGCTTGGCGCGCGAAAAAAACCGGTTGAGAGTCATAATTAAATCTTGTTTACGAATGGGCTTGATCATGGTCGACGTGCAGCCCGCTTCACGGCAGCGCTCAATTTCCTCAGGCAGCGAGAACGCGGTCAACGCGATAATCGGCGTGACGTTGCGCCCGTGCTCCGATTCCCAGGCCCGAATTTCCCGGGTGGCATCGTACCCGTCTTTGACCGGCATTTGGATGTCCATCAAGACCGCGTCGAACGGGGCGGTTTTATAATGGTCCAAGGCTTGCTGGCCATTCTGCGCTTCAATGATCTCCACCGGTGAATTTTTTAAGTAAGCGCGAATTAAAAAGCGGTTATCGGAGGAATCATCGGCCAATAGAATTCGCGCCGGGGCATTCAGTTGCGGCGATTGCAGCGTGCCTGGGATTTCCGGAGCGGCGTCGGTTGAGACCGGGGCGGCGTCCGCCGCCTGCACCGGCATGGATACGCTAAACGTTGTGCCGTGGCCAAGCTTAGAGTCGACGGTGATTTCCCCGCCGAACAGATTTACAATTTGTTTCACAATCGCAAGGCCCAAGCCGGTGCCTCCGAAACGCCGGATGGTGCTGGCTTCCGCCTGTTCGAAGCGTGAAAAAATACGGCTTACATTTTCCGGTGAAATCCCGATGCCGGTGTCACTCACTTTAATCGTGAGAAGGGATAGGGCTCCACGTTTTTCACACTTCGCGTGGATTACGACTTCGCCCTTGTCGGTGAACTTCACCGCGTTGTTGATCAGGTTGAGCAGCACCTGCTCGAGGCGGAATTCATCGCCCACGATAAAGCGCGGGACGGATGGATCTATATCAATTTTCACATTCAACCCTTTTTCGCGCGCCAACGACTCCAGCACACTCGCCACCTCTTTAATGGCGGAGCGCAAATCAAACGGCGCCTTAGCGAGAGACGTGCGGCCGGATTCAAGCCGCGAGTAATCGAGAATGTCATTGACGATGTTGACCAGCATCCGGCTGCTTTTTGCCAGGACATTGACTTCCTTGGTGACGCCAAGGGACGCCATCTTCTCGCCGAGAATATCGGCAATTCCAACGATCACGTTTAGGGGCGTGCGGATCTCGTGGCTCATGTTCGAGAGGAATTCAGATTTCACCCTTGCGGCGCGTTCCGCGCGGGAGCGGGCCAAATCCAGTTCCCTCGTGGTGCGTTCGAGCGCCATGGTCATGGCATTAAAGTCTTCCATCATCTCACGGATTTCAGTGGGTGCGTCCGTGACCGGCACAGGCTCGCCCAAGTTGCCACGGGCGACTTTGCCGAGGCCATTGTGAATCAAGTTCAAAGGCTGGAGCACCCGGCGGCGGTGACGGGTGATAATAAAATACGCGCCCAAAGCCTCAATCAGCAAAAGTGAAATTATAAAATAAGGCAAACTGTCCAACAGCTGGGACATCTCGGCTTCGCTCGCCGTCAGTTGTGACTTTAGGAAACCGTGCAGATCCTCCATGCGCGCGCTGTTGATCCGGTACAGGATCAGAAAAGACTCGATAAGCTCACGGGCCCGGTTCCTTTGACCGTTGGCGAGGGCGGCCAGAGCTTTTTGGCGCAAGCCGAGTGACTCACGGGTCCCGGCGAAGAAGGCTTCAAGGTGTAAAACATCCGGCTCAATCGAGGTAATCAAATTTTTGAGATGGGCGGATTCACCGGCGCGTTCACTCTCCAACATTTTTATCTGGGAAAGCAGCTCACTCCGGCCGGTGGCCTCATACAATAACAGCGCTTCTTTCACTTGCGAACGCAACAGCGTCACTCGAATCAAAGACTCGTTGGCTTCAGTGGTGCGGCTGATGTGGGTTTGAAGATTGCTAAAATGCGTGGTCAGGCGGATCGCCAGCCAGCCAAACGCCAAGGTGGCCACCAACAGCAGCGCCAACGGCGGGACTATGGACTGAAAACCCAGCTTGGAAAAAATCTTCCGCCACTGGGTCATTTGTAGGTCACCGATTCAGGCGCGACCGACAACAGCGGATCGGCCATCAAATAGGCCCGCACGTGGTCCGAGGCTTCCTCCGAAACCACGCCTTTGGTCGTTGGACTTTTCCTGAACAAGTACTCTTGCTCCAGCATGGTTTTTAAAACGGCACTGAGCCCGAGGCCGAGACGGTATTGGCTCCACAAATTTTCCGGCCAGGTGCCGGGTTGGCCTTCCAGTTCTTTTTCGACCAGGGCTTGCGCTTCCGCGGGATTTTCCAGGTAAAATTGGTGAGCCCGGTGCATCGCTCTGAGCAGCGCCTCGCCGTTGCCGTTTTTCAAAATTGTATTGCGGCGGGAAATCAGCATGGAAAATTCGGTGAAGAATGTGGACTCGAGAGTTCCGTACTCGGAGTTCCCGTGTGAAATTTCATTCACCAACGGGGCCCAGGCGATGGCCGCGTCGACTGTGCCGTTGACTAGAACTGAGCCAAGGTCCTCGGGGCTCACAAAAACTTGTTTAATTGTTGAAATTTGAATGTCGTGGACTAAAGTGAATAGCCGTAAAAGATATTCGGATTGGGTGCCTTGGATGAGCGCCAACTTTTTGCCTTTTAAATTCTGGGGTCCGCGAATTCCACTTTTTTTAGAATATAGAATACTGGTGGCGCGGGTGGAGCTGTGAATCTCGCTCAGAATTCGAAGCTCTTTGTCCGCCTCAAGCGCTTTCACCGTCGGCGTCACGTAGGCGACGGCGAAGTCAGTGGCGCCGCTGCTCAGCTTCTCCAGGCATCTCTTACCCAGGAGTTCCTTTTGCATTTGAATTTTCAGGCCTTCGT
>JANMVK010000779.1:0-1574 GCA_031392725.1 Pseudobdellovibrionaceae bacterium | reverse complement strand
TTTCCGGCAGTTGCACGTCGAGCCCTTGCTGCATCATCGGCGCGGTCACCATAAAAATAATCAGAAGCACGAGCATCACGTCGACCAGAGGTGTGACGTTGATTTCGCTGAGCACCGTGCGCGAACCGGTTTTCGGTAGGCTCGCAGACATGTTATTGCCCTTTGAAGAAGTTGCGTTTCGCTAAATTCAAAAAGTCGGCGGAAAAGTTATTGAGCGACAATTCCTGTTTACGGATTTTGGTGACGTACAAATTGTACGCGATAGTTGCGGGAATGGCGGCGGCCAAACCGACGCCGGTGGCGATCAAAGCTTCCGCGATGCCGGGCGCGACCACGGCCAAACTCGCGCTGCCGGTGGCGCCGATTTTTTGAAACGCGCTCATAATGCCCCACACGGTTCCGAACAGTCCCACAAACGGACCGACGCTGCCGACGGTGGCGAGAAAGGTCAGCCGCGCTTCTAGGCGCGACACTTCAATATCACAGGCTTTGCGCAATGAGCGTTGCAAATTGTCCAAGCCGGACAGCACGGGAGCTTCTCCGCCCTCGCTCGGCGAAGACAGCAGTGAGCTCTCGGCGATCTTCTTCAGCTCCAAATAACCAAATTGAAACACGGCGGCTAAATTGCTGTCGGGATAGTCTTTAAGATTGTCGTGAACTTCCTCGAGGGAAGTGGCCTTCCAGAACTTTTCTTCAAAGGGAATGTTGCCTTGTTCGACTTCATTAAACTGCCGGCGTTTTTGTATCATAATCGCCCACGACACCACCGACATGGTGGCGAGAATGAGCAAAGTCAGTTGTACGACGAAACTGGCGGAGGCAATCGCGTGCCACGCGCCCAGATCAGCAGCGACTTTAACATCGGATGCGGCCCAAGCTGTTGGAATCAAATTAAAAAACATATTAAAAAGGCTATTGGTTTTTTAGCGCAAATTCAACTTCCGCGATCAACGCGTCTGGATAACACGTTTTTTGCGGCGCTGAAGCTCACTGAGCTCCCGTTCGGAGAGACGCGTGTTCTTATCACCTGGCGACTGCACAACAAAGTCCGGCCAAAAATCAAAAGCCGTCTCCACCCAAAATCCCGCCCACATGTGCAGCCGGAGCAGGGTGGCGGCATCGGCGCCATAGACCCATTGCGGCGCTTTTTTGCGCAAATAACGGGCGACGATTTGTGAAGGGGCGCTAATGCCGAAATTTTTAGTTTTATCGAAGGCGGACATCTCTCCGATCAGCGGCTCCAGAATCGTGGTGTCGTGACTGTCGACGAACACCAGCCAATTGGAGTGGCGCGAATTTTCCAGCAAAGTTTTGAGCGGCAGGGGAGATTCGCATTTCACGCTCCAGCCCTGCGGAGTGTGGTGCACACGCACCCAAACCAGCCAGTCGGGCTTCACCGAACTGGGAACGGTTTTGCTTAAACACAACTCGCTGGGGGAGGGTTCATACAGGGTCCACTCGCCGATGGTGAACCACGGATGAGGGGGAGGGGCGAAGCTTTGCTGACTTCCGGCCCACCGCACAAAAAGTACAGCTAAAAAGGTCACAACTAGTGTTCCAGCGGAGATCAGGAT
>JANMVK010000775.1:0-2257 GCA_031392725.1 Pseudobdellovibrionaceae bacterium | reverse complement strand
AACTTACGGCCGAGAGTCGCCATCGGCAGTGTTTCGTCTTCCAGCATCGGCGAAATCAACTGGTCCAGGAGGTCACCGGTGATCAACGGCTCATCGCCTTGGATATTCAACACCACATCGACATTTTCATTTTGGATGGCGGCGAACACGCGGTCGCTGCCGGAAACGATTTCGGGTGAAGTCATCACCGAACGTGCGCCTAAAGATTTGCCGAGCGCCGCGATCTCTTCGTGATCGGTGGCGACCCACACTTCATCTATGGCTTTGGCTTTCTTGGCGCCCTCAATCACCCATTGCAGCAGCGGCTTGCCCAGAATCAGTTTCAGCGGTTTGCCGGGAAAGCGGGTGGAACCAAAACGCGCGGGAATCACACCGATGACTTTCATTTAGGCCACTCCTTAAACACCAAGTTTTTCACATCGTTTAAGCCCTTCTTTTTAAGGGAGGACAAAATAAATATGGGAACGTCGCCGAGGTTGTGGGCGAAGGATTTCGCCTTCTGCATAATTTGCGACTGAGTCAGCTTATCCGCTTTATTCAAAATCACGCCCCACTTTTTGCCGTGATGGTCGAGCCACTCGCGCAGCATCTCTTCATCCGCGGACCATTCGCGGCGAATGTCCATGATCAACAACACGCCCTTTAGGGATTCACGGCCCTTTAGATAATCTTCAATCATTGTTTTCCAGCTCTCAACCTCTTTGACATCGCCTTTGGCGAATCCGTAGCCGGGCATATCCACCATGTAGATACTTTCATCAAACTCAAAAAAATTGAGCAGCCGGGTTTTGCCGGGAGTGCCGCTGACCTTGGCGATTTTTTGGCCAACCAGGGCGTTAATAAACGAAGACTTGCCGGAGTTGCTGCGGCCCACGATGGCCACTTCGGGCTTATAGGGAAAAGGATAATCGGCCGCCACTTTGGCGCTTTTAATGTATCGGACTTTCATTCGGTGCAGCTAACTAGGTCCGGCCTTCCGAGTCAATATGTCCGGCCGGAAAGGATGAAGTCCGAAACGCCGGACGCGCCGGACACCACCTTCCCCTCGTAAAAGCCATCCCACTGCGGCACGGACATTGAACTCAGATGGCTTCACTTAGGAAGGAAACCACATTATGACAACACGCAATCTCGCCCTCGCGGGCCCCGCCTTTGAAACCGGCTTTATCCAATGGAAAGACGCCCAGCGCTCCTATCAGGTGGAACTCGGTCCCTTTCTCACCATCGGGCGCGAGCCCAGCAATCACATAGTCCTGGATGACGATTTCGTGTCCGGCCGCCACGCGCGAATAGAAAAACGCGAACAAGGCTTCTTGCTGCGGGATCTGCGCAGCCGCAATGGAATTCTGGTCAACGGCACGCGCGTGATCGAAGCGCAATTGAGCGACGGTGACCGCATCCGCATCGGATCCGCCGAATTGTGCTTTTCGGTGCAGAAGGCGGGACTGAACGACACGCCTTCGATGACCAGCAAAAATTTAATTTGGGGTGCCCAATTGAAACGCCTCCCGGGAATCGCAGAATCGCCATTTCCAGTGTTGATCACCGGGCCGTCCGGCACCGGCAAAGATA
Source organism: Pseudobdellovibrionaceae bacterium (assembly GCA_031392725.1). GTDB lineage: Bacteria > Bdellovibrionota > Bdellovibrionia > Bdellovibrionales > UBA1609 > JALHOQ01. Next base: position 685 of record JANMVK010000775.1, on the reverse strand, counting down.
TTTTGGCGCAAAATCTTCACCGCCTATCGTCGCGCCACAATGGACCCTTTGTCGGAGTCAACTGCAGCGCGCTGAGCGAATCCCTGGTGGAGAGTGAATTGTTCGGCCACCTGCGTGGAAGTTTCACCGGCGCCACCGGCGACCGCAAAGGCGCGTTTGAAGCCGCCCGCGGAGGCACCTTGTTTTTAGATGAAGTGGGAGACCTACCCTTATCATTGCAGCCCAAGCTGCTACGGGCCCTGGAGAACAATCAAATCCGGCCCGTCGGGAGCGATCGCTCCATTCAAACCGACGTGCGGATAGTGGCCGCCACACACCACGAGCTGAAAAAGCTGGTGCATGACGGCCGCTTCCGCGCCGACCTCTATTTCCGGTTGCATGTGATCGCGCTCTTTGCCCCGCCGTTGTGCCAGCGCATGGAGGACTTTGAAGATTTATTTTATACCTTCGCGCGCGAAATGCGCGTGCGGTTTTCTTTCACGGCCATTCAGCGCTTAAAAGCGCATGACTGGCCCGGCAATATCCGCGAACTTAAAAACGTGGTCGCGCGCGCCAAAGCTCACCATGGAACCGATGAAATTGATGATCATCAGGCCGGTCATCTGCTGGACATATTTCCCGTGGAGCATCGCGGATCCCCTGCCCAACCGCCCGCTAGATTCAAAGTGGGCCGCTCTATCATTAA
>JANMVK010000759.1:0-2653 GCA_031392725.1 Pseudobdellovibrionaceae bacterium | reverse complement strand
CATAATTGATCAACTGCGTCCATTTGAACGCCGGAATGTCGAGCCAGAGATAGTAATAGAGATTAAGCGCGAGGTCCGTGAACATCTCAAATGCGAGCAGCGGGATCGCTTTCTTGAAGGCGTGAAATATCCGCATCACCGCGGCCAGGTCCTTTACGCCGAAAACAAACAACGCCTGCGGCGCCGGTTGCGGCGCCAGATTGAGTGTGATTTTGGTAATAAATCCTAAAATCCCCTCGGAGCCGATCATCAAGTGCCGGAGATCCAAGCCAGTGGCATTTTTCACTAAAGAATTATTCAGCTGCAGAATTTCACCGGTGCCGGTTACAACTTCCAGCGCCGCCACCCATTGACGGGTTAGTCCGTAGCGCAAAACCTTGATGCCGCCGGCATTGGTGGCCACATTGCCGCCGATATGGCTCGAACCGCGCGAGGCGAAATCCACAGGGTAGTACAGGCCTTTTTCCTCGGCGAATTTCTGCACGGTCTCGGTGATCACGCCCGCTTCCACGGTGACGGTCTGATCGAGCGGATCGAATTCCACAATCTTATTCATTTTCTGAAACGACACCACCACTTCGCCGTTAAGCGCGACCGCGCCGCCGCTCAAGCCCGTGCGGCCGCCCGAAGGCACCAGCGCCACTTTATTTTTCCGCGCGAATTTCACCAGTTCGGAAACTTCTTTGGCATCTTTGGGAAACACAATGGCAGTCGGCTTTGGGATTAAATACTTCACCCAATCGCGGCCGTACTCCTCAAGATTGGCGGGGTCGGTGAGGACCCTCGCCGGGTCAAATATCAGAGTCAGGCCTTTTTGGATTTCCATAGGTGTCACCGGACCATTCTAGACTCAGGCAAATCCAAAGGCGTAGCTCCACCGTGTCAAACTCTCAGTGAGCAGGAACCGAGACTCGACTTTGAAACCCAAATCCCAACCCGAGCTTGAAATAAACCTGTTCATTGATTTTTTCGTTCCCAAAGTCAGCACCATTGTAAGAAAAATTTGTATATTGTCGTAAAAAGCCTACACCATGGACCAGAGCGACATCCACTTTTCCTAATTTAATAAGATAGGCAATTTTAACTCCCAAATCAGCAGCAAAACGGTCATCTCTATGGACATCTAAAGACTCCGCGTGATCCCGAAAAGTGAATGGTCCATATCCTAAACTAAGAGCTGTCCAAATTCGAAAATTCTTTGTCGGCAGATAATAATATCCTGCCACCAAAGCCGGATACTTCGTTTCAGACTTGTAGCGGATACAGCTAGGAGTTCGGCAATCTATATACTCAATGTGGTGTCTGGCATAAGCTGCTCCGAGCAAGAATCCGTGCTTTTCACCGAAAAAGTAATCAACTTCAAATCTAGTTCCACCATATGTCCTATTATCTGAATTGAATGCACCGGGACTTCCACCGGCACTACAGCAGTCCAATGGAAAGACCACTCCTTGAGCCAAAGCCTCAAATCCAAAGTGGTCGGCACGCGAACCCAATGGAAGAAATAACAATACAAGCAAGAGCGTCATCCAGAAATTAGTATTTTTTATTAACGACCACCCTTGGGATTTTTCATCGACCAGCAATTCCTCCTTTTATCACCAGAAATAGGTATTTTGAAAAAGAGATTCTATACCACTGAACACCATGCTCACTGGCAGTGTAGACAAACTATGACTAAGCATTATGCTGCCGAAAATTGCCACTGATAATCCTTCAGCGTAATGCCCATTAGAAAATAAAAGCCCTTCCTGCACAAGACCAAAATCAGTTTCTACGCGTGCCCAATTGTCATCCCAATTATGGTTAGTCCATTTGGCTCCATCTCTATATGCTCTATCATGCTTGTAACACGCACGATCCAGGTCATCCTCTGGGTACACAACATTTCCACTCCTATCGGGTCTTAGCCCTCCATCAGGGCTAGCATAGTTATCGTCGTTGCCGCAGTAATTGCCATGTACATCGGGAGGGAACTTCCCACTAGGGTCCACTAAATTATGTGGATTATTCTCAACATAAACGTATTTATTCACGACGGAAATGGGGTTCTTTAAATTCCCCTCGGCAGGATCGGTAGACAAAAATCTCCCAATTTCGGCGTCATAATAACGAGCACGATAATAATATAGGCCAGTCTCAGTATCGAACTCTCGACCCGTGAATGTGAAAGTTGAGCGGAACACAGGATTGTTTGTCGTGTCGGTGCCCACTGCATCTGTAGTTTTTTTAAGAATTCCAAACGATGAATATTCATTTCTTTGCACTACTTCACCAGATGAGGCAGTGACATCGGTTACAGAACCAATTGCATCCTTAAGGAAATAATATGCCCCAGGCGTTTGTGCAAGACCGGCGTTTACACCTTGGGAAGAAATCTCGGCGCTCAGAATGTCGTCCGCCTTAAGGGGTGAATGTAGGTAGCGAGCCAACAATTGATTGCTGTCATTGAATTCAGCAATGATGTTTTCGCCGTTATATATGTACTTACGAGTGCGGCTGTTTACAGAATTCAAAAGATCAGTGACTCTCTTCTCTGTGGTGTATACAAAATAGTTTCCATTTCTTAGCCTCAAGCAAGCCTACCTCGAACTTCATTAGCTAATCCAAATTCTTCAAGTGTCTCAAAAATCATTTTTCGTTCGACCATTCT
>JANMVK010000683.1:0-5721 GCA_031392725.1 Pseudobdellovibrionaceae bacterium | reverse complement strand
ACCGAGCTGACCGGGGATTTGAATTATCGCAAAATCGCGGAGTACGGATCCGATTCGGATCCGCGCGCGTTTAACTTTGACGGTGAGTTCAATGTCGCCAACCGCGGCATGATTGAATTTGTCGAGGTGTTGAAGCTGGATGTGGCGTTCCTCTATGACTTGCTCGGCGCTTCACAAGAGCACCGGATTAAGCCCAAGAAGTTCGCGCAAACCCATATTGATGAAGTGATTATCGGCCACACCAATGAACCTGAGTACCGCAAGCTCCAGGACAATGAGTTTATGGAAGCCTTGCGTGACCGAACGGTGAAGATCGATATTCCCTACATCACCAAGCTGCGCGATGAAGTGAAAATTTATAAGAAGGATTTTAATTCAAAAGTTCTGCGCGGAGTGAGCATCGCGCCTCATACCATCGACATGGCGGCCATGTGGGCCATCATGACCCGGCTCGAGAAGCCCAAGAAGGCCAACCTCACCCGGCTGCAGAAAATGAAACTTTACGACGGCAAGAATCTGCCCAATTACACCGAAGATAATATTAAAGAGTTGCGCAAGGAGACCCGGCGCGAAGGATTAGAGGGGATTTCTCCCCGTTACATTCAAGATAAATTGTCCAATAGCATCGTGACCGCCCAGCAGATGAATAAGGGATCAGTGAATCCGTTTATGGTGCTGAACGAGTTGGATGCGGGTCTGAAGCATCACTCTTTACTGGCCAATGAGGAACCGAAGCAGGATTACCGCGAGCTGCTCAGTGTGGTGAAGCAGGAGTATGAAGAGATTATTAAATCGGAAGTGCAGCGCGCGATCTCGGCTGATGAGAGTGCCCTGCACCGCCTGTGCGGCAACTACATCGACAACGTAAAGGCCTACACGCAAAAAGAACGCGTGCGCAACCAGTTCACGGGAATGGATGAAGAGCCCGACGAGCGCCTGATGCGTTCGATTGAAGAGAAGATTGAAATTCCTGAGTCACGCAAAGATGACTTCCGCCGGGAGATTATGAATTACATCGGCGCTTTGTCATTGGATGGCAAAAAGTTCGATTACAAAACCAACGAGCGCCTGCATAAGGCTCTCGAGCTCAAGCTGTTTGAGGATCAGAAAGATTCCATTAAGCTCACCAGCCTGGTGTCGAGCGTGACCGACAAGGACACGCAAGAGAAAATTGAGATTGTGAAAACTCGCCTGATCAAAGAGTTCGGCTACGATGAGATCTCAGCGACAGACGTGCTTCATTACGTGGCCAGCATCTTTGCCCGGGGAGATGTGAAAGATAAAAAATAAATGGGCATACGTGAAGACCACAGCCGGTTCCGCGACATAGTCCGAGGCCGGATAAAACAGAACTTCAAAAAATACGTCACGCACGGCGAGATGATCGGGAAGCGTGAGAACGACTACGTCAAAATCCCCATTCCATCCATCGATGTTCCTAAGTTTAAGTACGGACCTAAACAATCAGGCGGAGTCGGGCAAGGCCAAGGCCAGAGCGGCGATGCCGTTGAGGGGGAGCAGCAGCCCGGTCAGGGACAGGCGGGGGACACTCCCGGGGAACATATGCTTGAGGCCGATGTCACACTCGAGGAATTGGCCGATATCTTAGGCGAGGAGCTGGAACTCCCGCGCATTATGCCCAAAGGCCATAAGTCCGTGGAGTCGCGCGCCACCAAGTATACGGGCCGTTCTACTGTCGGTCCCGATTCTTTGCGCCACTTTAAGGCTTCATATAAAGAAGCGTTAAAACGCAGTGTCGCCAATGGAACCTATAATCCCGAAGATCCCTATGTGATTCCGATCCGGCGGGACATGCGCTTCCGCTCGTTCCGCAATTCGGTGAAGCCGCAGGCCAATGCCGTGGTGATTTACATGATGGACGTTTCGGGCTCCATGGGCGATGAACAAAAAGAGATCGTGCGCCTGGAGAGTTTTTGGGTGAACACCTGGTTGCGCCGAAACTACAAAGGTCTTGAGACCCGCTTTATTATTCACGATGCGGCCGCCAAGGAAGTGGATGAGAAAACTTTTTTCTCCACCAGCGAATCGGGCGGCACATTGATCAGTTCAGCTTATAAATTGGCGAAGAAAATTATTGATGAAGAGTATCCCTTGAACGAATGGAACATTTATCCCTTTCACTTCAGCGACGGCGACAACTGGAGCGGTGAGGACACGCGCCTGTGCGTGAAGTTGTTGAAGGAATATTTCCTGCCCAACGTGAATATGTTCGGCTACGGCCAAGTGGAGAGCAAATACGGCAGCGGACAATTTTTAAAAGACCTGGAAAAATCATTTCCCGAAGATGACCGCTTGATCATATCCCGGATTGAGAACCGTGACAAAATCGTGCAAAGTATAAAAGACTTCTTAGGCAAGGGGAGATAGATGGTAATCTGACGGCGGACCTCGAACGGGAGCGGGTAAGAATTCAAAAAGTAGCCCAATCCGTCGGCCTGGACTTTTACGACACGGTGTTTGAGCTGGTGACCTATGACCAACTCAATATGATTGCTTCCTACGGCGGGTTCCCTGTCCGCTATCCGCACTGGCGCTTCGGTATGGAGTATGAGTCGCTGGCGAAGTCTTATGAGTATGGTTTGTCCAAGATCTATGAGCTCGTGATCAACAACGATCCTTGTTACGCCTATTTGATGGAGGGCAATGAGTTCCTTGATCAGAAATTAGTGATGGCCCATGTGTTCGGCCACTGTGATTTCTTTAAAAATAATTATTGGTTCTCGAAAACCAACCGCAAAATGATGGACGCCATGGCCAACCACGCGACTCGCGTGCGCCGCTATATGGACCGCTTTGGCGTGGAGACGGTGGAGAACTTTATTGATCTGTGTTTGAGCCTGGAGAACCTGATCGACCGCTATTCGCCCTATTCTCCGGCGAAGAAGGCGCCACCTGTGGCCAAAGTGCATGATGAGGATTCGCCTCGCGAGTCGGAGCCCGATGGCCGGCTTAAGGTTCACCGCGGCTATATGGAGAGCTATATTAATCCGCCGGAGTATTTGGCGGAACAGAAAAAATTGCGTGACGAAGAAAAGGCGCCGGGCCTGTTTCCCGAAAAACCGGAACGCGATATCGTCGGCTTTTTGATGGCCAATGCGCCCCTTAAGGATTGGCAGCAAGATATCTTGTCCATCATTCGCGACGAGGCCTACTACTACGCGCCCCAGGGAATGACTAAAATTATGAATGAGGGCTGGGCGTCCTATTGGCACTCGAAGATTCTCACCGAGAAGATTATGAATGACTCGGAGATTATCGACTTCGCCGACCGGCATAGCGGCACCATGGCCATGTCGCCGGTGGGATTTAATCCCTATAAAGTCGGCATTGAACTGTTCCGCAATATTGAAGAGCGCTGGAACAAGGGCCAGTTCGGCCGCGAGTGGGAAGGCTGCGAGGACATTGGGGCCAAGCGTAAGTGGGATCAAAAAACCGGCAAGGGCCGCGAGAAGATCTTTGAAGTGCGCAAGCATTACAACGATGTGACCTTTATTGATGAATTTCTGACCGAGGACTTCTGCGTCGAACATAAAATGTTCGTTTATAAATTCTATAAGCGCACCGGCCAGTTTGAAGTCGACACGCGCGAGTTCAAATCAATTAAAAAGAAATTGCTGTTTCAACTGACCAATCTCGGCCAGCCGATTATGTCGGTGGTCGACGCCAATCACAACAACCGCGGCGAACTGCTGCTGTCGCACTTGTTCGAGGGCGTGGAGATGCAGCCCGACTATATGCAGGACACCATGAGAAACCTGTATGCGATCTGGTCGCGGCCGGTGTCAGTGGCGACGGTGATGGATGGCGAACCTAAGATCGTGAGTTTTGATGGCACGGATTTTAAACATCAAACGCTGTCGGCTCTTCCGGTGAATGAGAAAACTGGTAGTGGCACTTCAGAGTAATCTCGTTACATCTTCGGGCGTGCAGACAAGGTGCGCTCCAACTTAGCCTGATAAAATGCGAAAAGTTGATGAAACACCTCAGGGCCTTCAATCACTTTAAGCGCGTGCGCGATGGCCTCAAGCGTAGCCATGCCGTGTTCCGTGGATTCCGCGCGAAGATGTGCCGTGGCCCCATTGGCCTGGGAAATTTTAACGTGGGTCAACTCGACAAGCTCTTTATGGCGACTCGGCACCTTGCTCGCCTGCCGCCAGTTGCCGTCCGGCACAATCAAGTTAATAGGGCGGGGATCTTGCGCCACCAATTCCTCATTGAGCTCGACCGCTTTTTCAGAGGGGAAATACACCAAATTGCGATACTCGGAAGTGACCACATTGGCCAAGTCCAAGGGCTCGCGGCCTAGGCCGCGCACCCGCATTTCGCTGTTAATCAAAGCGCGCATGGCCAGCCGCCCGGTGTTGGTGGTGCGTTTTAACTCTTTGGCGTGAACCAGCAGTGTCACCCGAGTCCGCAGATCGAGTTGAGGCGTGAGCCCGCAAATACAAAGCGCCTTGTGCAAAAAACATCCCTGGCACGGATCCTTAGTTTTACGTTTCCGTTCAAGGCGCATGCGCGCTCCAGTTAAGCTTCTGCAGTAAATCGAAAAACTCAGCCGCGAGCGGCGCTTGAATTTTAATCTCAGATTTATCACGCGGATGAAAAAAGCCAATTTCCGTGCATGCAAGCAGCAGACGGCGAATACCGAAGGTGTCCTGAAAAAACCGGTTATGCTTACCCTTGCCGTGATTCACATCACCGATCACCGGGTGATGGATATGACTCAAGTGCCGGCGAATTTGATGTTTGCGTCCGGTGTAAGGTGTAGCGCGGACCAATGAGTAACGCGAAGTCGGATAACGATCGACAAAAACCGGAAACTCAACCTGCGCGAGTGGTTCAATCAAAGTCACCGCGTCCTGAGCGGGCTTATCGGTCCGGGCCTGCTTGTCAGTGATGTCGTCGTGTTCTTCGCGTAACGGGTGATCCACTGTGGTGGCGGTTTCCATGGCGCCGCGGACCACGGCTAAATATTTTTTATGAACCCGGCGCTCAGCAAATTCCACCGCCATCTCGCGCGCCATTTCCGACGATCGGGCAAATACTAACGCGCCGGACGTCGGCCGGTCTAGGCGGTGCACCGGAAAAACGTGGGAGCCGATTTGATCGCGCAGCAGTTGCATGGCGAATTGAGTTTCATAACGGTCAAGGCCGGTGCGGTGAACCAACAGGCCCGCGGGCTTGTTGATTACAATTAAATCGGAATCTTGAAACAAAATGGGTAAGTTCACGGCTGACGCAATGTAGACAATTACTTGGCCCGGGCCAAGTAAATAACATCGCTGCGTCAATTTGTGAGATTGCCTCTCCAATTTTACGAGTGTGTTTTGTTCACAAGATGCTTTAGAATTTATCGGCCTAAGCCGCTGGAACTTGCGCCTAATGACTCAACCGGAGCCGAAGGTGCGGTTTCAGTCGGCGTCGGGATGTCGTTCATCGCCAAGTCACTGTTGTCTACGTCGGGTTCCGGAGTCGGAGAGTCCATGGACTCTGAAGATTCCGTGCTCGCCGTTTCATCCAGCTTCGGCGTGCTCTTGCAGGCTGCCATTGTTAACAACACGGTCAATGCCGCCGCGATATATAAATAATTCCGCATTTGGCCTCCTCAGGCTTGTTGCTCATTTCTAATGCAATCCGTGCCCACCCGTCTATGCACCAGGACGGCCTAAAGAGGGAGATTTCCGGCAATTTTTTATACGG